>JAYTAQ010000027.1:0-2096 GCA_043737415.1 bacterium | reverse complement strand
AGATTTACAGTCTGTCGCCTTTAACCACTCGGCCACGCTTGCATATAAACACCGACTAATTGATTAGATTAGACTTGAGAATTCTACAATGAAAGTGGAAATAAATCAAAGCTTAGAACCATTAACAAGTTCAATATTTATGTTATGATCAGCCACAAAATGACTTCAGCAACAGAAAGTGTACAAAGTCCAGTTTCTTCAGAACCTATTATGAAGGAATCTAAGGTCAATAAATTCTTTAATATTCGTAGAGTTTTACGCTTTGCACTCTTGGTTTTTATGATTTATATCTCTTTTCAGGTTTATACTGGACTTCGAAATAGTAGTAGAATTTACCCTTCAGATAGTAAATTAATCTGTCAGAAATTTAGCACAAATAGTTGTATTGAATTTGATGCTAAAATTATGGGTGGCTGGGCTAAGTGGGAGGTAAAAAAAGGTTGGCCATTTAGCTTTTCTATGTCCACCGAAGGCTTTGCTGATAAGGATTCAATAAAAATTACATGTCCTATTACCCATTCAAAGGGTAACAATGAAACTCTCTCTAAAATTAAATTCTTTTTTAATGGTGATAATATTAAGGGTTGTGTAGTTTCCTAAGCAAGTCACTTTATCTTATTGATTCCTGAGTAAATACCTGTATTGTTCAAAATTGCTGTACATTTCCTTGTACTTGTCTAGTAGTCTCTTTTTAGGAATATAAAACCAAGTTTTATATCTGAGAAAATGAAATTTTTAAAAAAATATGTCCTAAAAACATTGAAATATACATTGCGTAAAATTAACTACCTGAGAATACAAATTTAGAAAAACCGGAATACCATTGAAAAAAAACCAAAGACACCTGAGTGGTATTGATTTATTAAAAGGTGGAGCCGAAGGAGGGACTTGAACCCACGACCCGCGGTTTACAAAACCGCTGCTCTACCAACTGAGCTACTTCGGCCTACAGTCGTAAATGACCTAGACTTACGGAGTTTAGCAGAAGAATTAATTAGAGGCAATAACATCTGATGGTTTTCGATATTAATTAACTGAAGCAATCGTTCCCTTTACAATATCATAAGTAAATTTAGCATATGGAGTAACGGATGTTGTGCATTCTGGATAAATATTTAGTACAGAAATTTCATTTACTATGAAACTTACTGTTTTAGTAGTCAATTCTGTAACTTGGATATATCTCTTAGTGTAGGCAGGGATCACTTCTTCTATATAAGATTTTATTTTAGGTGTTTTATCCAAAAGAACAGATGAATATTTCTCGTAATCTCTATCGATTACTTCTGTAGGCTTTATAGTTGTACGTGAATTTAGACACTGCTTATATATTGAGGGTAAGTCGAAATTATTTTTACTGTTAATATAATCAGACGCCTGTTTATATGTTGATTCTAATCTAGTTTGGTCGGTCTTGAGTTTGGCATTTTGACCTTCTAGAAATTCTATCATTGAGTCTTTATCATTTATTTCATCTTTAAGTGAGGCTACGAGAGTTGTTTCAACAATATTTTTTTCGTTTGAGCTACCTTTTGAGATTAAGTAGGCAAATGATACTATTGTGCTGCTTAAAACTACGAGTCCAACTGTGGCTCTAATCGCTTGTGACATATAATAATGTAGCATAAAAATTGGTGTGTTGACATCTATTTCTATTGAATCAAATAGACCAGGTAATTTTCCCTTAGAGTACTATTGTACTCAGATAAAACCATTATTTAAGATAGATGTATATTTTGATGCTAAACTAGGAAATGAATCTATATAAGATTGGTCTAGTAAAAATGTGATAAAAATGGGTATAAAAAAAAAGAACCCTAACCCCGAAATCCAGTAGGCTTCTTCATCGAACCAGATTTAGGGATTAGAGTCCCCTCTACAAACTGCTTTAATTTTAAGGGATCGGCACTGCCCCGACCGACCCCGGTTGAATGCCCCAATAATTTAGAGAATTTAATCGATTTCGGTGGTATACAAGCTTGAATGAGGTGTGTTAATTCCAGGTCCCAAAGTCCAGTAGGCTTCTTTTATCGAACCAGACTCGGGGATCTAGAATCAATCCCTAACGTCGCGTATTGTACGCCTTTTTCTATTAC
>JAYTAQ010000026.1:0-5368 GCA_043737415.1 bacterium | reverse complement strand
AATAAAACTTGAGGGAGTAAGCCGAACCTATGAAATGGGTAAAGAAACTGTTCATGCATTAAAAAATGTAAACTTCGAGATTTATGAAGGAGAGATCGTAGCAATTGTTGGTACGAGTGGAAGCGGTAAAAGTACTATTTTAAATTTGATCGGAGGTCTTGACCGACCAACAACTGGTACTATTTCAATTGACGATAAATCCATTGGAAAATTAAATGATTATAAACTATCGTCTTATCGGAATTTGACAATTGGGTTTGTCTTCCAGTTTTTTAATCTTCAGCATTATCTCAACGTTCAGCAAAATGTAGAGATACCTCTTATTTTTGGCGGTAAAAAGAAGGCTTTTCGAGAAGAAGCTGCAAGAATTGCGGTAACTAATGTTGGTCTTGAAAGTAGGATTAATCATCTTCCGAACCAGCTTAGCGGAGGTCAAATGCAGAGAGTGGCTATCGCTAGAGCTATTGTTAATCAGCCAAGAATTTTACTTGCTGATGAACCCACAGGAAATCTTGATAAAAAAACAGGAACTGAAATCTTAGAATTAATGAAGGAATTAAATACAAAGCTAAATACAACAATAATTATTGTTACTCATGATACCTCTGTTGCAGCTCAGGCTGACAGAATCATTCATGTAAGCGATGGAGAAATATTATCATGATCAGAATTTCAGAATCACTACAATTAGCCAAAACTAAGTTTAAAACTAGAAAAATCAGAAACTCACTTTCTGCAATAACAATTTCTCTTGGAATTATTTTAATTCTATCTGCACTTTTCGGTATAGCAGGAGCTAGAAGTCTAGCAGCCAAGTCATTTGTTGATTCAAATGTAAATAGATTTTTTGTTCGAGATATGGGATACCCGGTGGGTGGAGGAAACTTCGTTGATTATAAAGCCCCTATAATAGATGATGTCAATCTCACGCCTGTCAAAAACGAGCTTGCCGACGTTAGTCCTGAAAATTACAAACAGAGTTACAAAGATTTTTTAATAAAAAATGTATACGAAGAATATCTTTTAACTAACAGTTCTGTTGTTATTTCAGGTACAAGTACCATGAATAATTATTCTTATTCACAAATGGTTACAGCTGACCAAACTTTTGTTAAAGATTTTATAGCAAAGGATTATAGTTTCGATGATTCATACAATGGGAAAATTCCGGTAATTGTCTCAAAAGATCAGCTTTACGCCTTGGAGAAGAAGCAGCAATCATTAAAAGCTAAGGAGAATTTTGAAACGACATCAGGACTTATCACTAAATATATCGGCAAAAATATTAAATTAGCACTCTCATCAAACCCTGTTTTTAATAATGATGGTTCAGAAAAAGCAAGCGACTCAAATACTGATTTGACTGCTGAATTTATAATCGTAGGAGTTGTTATCCCACAAGTTTTTTCTTTCTCTTCTTATGACAATTCTTATATTGTACCTGATTGGGCTAGGTCTAAAAATTCCGAGATGAAAGATTTGTTTAAGTCCGCTGACAAACACTTTATAATTGAGGTTAATAGTAAAAAAGATCGAGATGGGCTTGTCAAAAAATATTTTGAAACCAAGAGCGTTATGATAATGTCTAGTAGACTTGAGATTTTTAATGAACCCCTTCAAATTATTCGCAAAGTATCGCTTGGAATTGGAGGATTTTTATTAGCTATTTCATCACTATTTGTGCTTTCTACTCTTGGAAAAATCGTTGCAGACAGCAAGCGCGAGATCGGAGTATTTCGTGCAATTGGAGGGCAGAGAAGAGATATACGAAAGATTTTCTTTAGCTATACATTTTTATTAGTAAGTTTAGGATTCGCGCTAGGATTTGTAATAGCAATAATAATAACGTCTGCAGCTTCACTAAAATGGGGAAATGAGATTTTTTATTCAATCGCTCAATTCGCTACATCATCAACTCTTGCAAAGCCTGCGTTAGTATTTGTAAGCATTCCATGGCTTGAAGTATTAGCTTTATATGCTTTTGTGTTATTTGTAGGATTTGTAGCTGCATTCTTCCCGGTATTTAGAGCATCAAGACTTGATCCTATAAAGGCGTTGAGAGATGAATAATTCGATAAATTATTAGTTTAGGGATGCCTTTGCGTAATATTGTCCAAAATCTATTCAGACTTGCGATGTCCGGCTATGATATGAGGCAAAATCATTAAAACTGTAAAAGTAATCCCTAACACCATCAACAATAACTGAGGGTAAATACTTTGAAATAATTTCAAGTGATGTATCTATTCCTTCAAACCAAGTTCTAGCGGTATTATAGCCTCTATTACTAACGATTGCATCCGTTACATCTACAGCATTTGTTGCTAATGCCTCAATTATAGCCCATATAAACATCTGTTCCAGATTGGAAGAAATTTCAAGAGAATGATTTATTTTCGGAATTGTGAACCCATTTTTATTATTACCAGAGTATTGAGAATGCAGGTGATAAGCAAAATTCAGATGCTCAGGGCGTAAATTCATCCTCTGACTCATTATTGATTTTGTAGGATATCCTTGCGTGGCGAGATGATGTAAACCTGCAACACATGAAACTAATACCGATGAACCTAAATTGAGTTTGCTAAAAATATAATGTGTAAGTACCGCTCCATCAATGGCATGCAGAGGCATTAATTCACTTTTTTCACTCGGGGTAAGTGTGTAATTTGGTCTTTGAACAACTTGACGGAAAAATATTTCTCCAATTTTTCCAATATCATGTAGAACTATTCTCCCGTAAGTCTGGTGAGGTTGTGCCCATTTATGGCCTAAATCAGGGAGTTGTAAAACACTATGGACTATGTGGACTGCACCTTCCGCAACTCTCCTTGCATGTGGACCTACGCTATCTCTATCATTGTCAGTATTTAAATTTAAACCGTCAAGTTCATTCTGAATACTTGCCAAACGAGTAATTACTCTATCAGTAGGATCAACATTGGTTGGTAATGGTTCATCAATAAAGCCTGTGAGTATTGCATATGCGACTGGGTTTATTTTTCTTTCTAAATACGTTTCATATCCTGCAAGATCTGGTGGATACTCTTCGATAGTATTTAGCATTGGAGGGCGAGTATAACAGAAATCCCTCTACATTAGGTAAACAGATTAGCATAGGAGTTACCAGGTTACCTTTTTTGTTGTAAATTGAATTTTTAAGGGCTTTTTTAGAAAAAATACTAATAATTCATTTAGTCCACATTAGAATAGTTTTTTATGACTTTAATGTCCCCAACTTGTTATAATCCTGTATATGTTACCTCTTATGCATTTTTTAAACGCTGCCTATCCTTTTGTTGTTTCGTTGAGTGCTTTACTGTTTTTTGTATACACTATTTATCTCGCTGTTTTTTTGATCTCAGATGAGAGAGATACTACTTCGACATATGCATGGCTTCTTATCCTGTTTTTTGTACCCGTCGCTGGAGTTATTCTTTATATATTATTTGGCAGGTACAAGAGTAGTATTGAGCCAATTAATAGTGATTCAAAGAAATATATTAAAAAAATTCTTCAAAGCCCTTATACAGAGATAGATGAGGTGAATGAGAAGAGTTTTGTTGAATTTGGTAACGATAAAGATGCTCCGCTGCAGCAGAAAATAGCCAATCTAGCACTAAGAAACTCTCGCGCAATTCTAACTTCGCATAATAAAATTGAACTGTTACAGACTGGTAAGGAGAAATTTAAAAGATTAAAAGAGGACTTAGAAAATGCGAAACAGTATATCCATCTTGAGTACTTCATTTGGAAAGACGATGTTTTAACCAAGGAATTAGTTGATACTTTGGCAAGAAAGTCTGCTGAAGGCGTTGAGGTAAGACTTCTAGTTGATGCAGTAGGAAGTTTTAGACTTTGGCTGTCTCCACTTTATTATAAAACACTTCGGGGACTTGGCATTCAGATTTATACTTATTTTAGTTTTTTGACTCCGTTTAAAATGCATAATATTAATTACCGCAACCATAGAAAAATTATAATTATTGATGGGAAAATTGGATATACCGGTGGTATGAATATGGCTCAGGAATACATCGATGGAGGTGATAATTTTAATCAATGGCGAGATACTCATGTTCGAATTGAAGGGAAAGCTGTAAATGTTCTCCAGCTGATTTTTTCTAGTGCCTGGTTTAATACTGTGCATGAGGAGCTTGGTAATGAGTATTTTCATCCTGAGGCTTATCCGGAGGACGGAAAGATGTTTGCGCAAATTATTACCTCAGGACCTGACTCTAAATGGGAGGCAATCAAACAGCTTTACTTTATGATGATAATTTCTGCTCGAAAGAATGTTTATATTCAGTCACCTTATTTTATACCTGATGAAAGTATTATAGACGCTATGTGTTCTGCTGCTTTATCTGGAGTTGATGTAAAGCTGATGATTACCGGCGTACCAGATAAACTGCTCCCTTGGTGGGCTGCTCATGGTTATTTTAAACCGCTGCTCAAAGCAGGTGTCAAGATTTACCTTTACAATAAAGGATTTATGCATTCTAAAACTATATCTGTCGATGGCACAGTTTCTGCAGTTGGCACTCCAAATATGGACATTAGAAGTTTCAGGATTAATTACGAGATGTGTTGTTTGACCTACGACAATGACTTTTCACTTGAACTGGAATCTGATTTTAGGAAAGACTTAGATCATTGTGATAGGTATACTTTGAAATCTGATAAAAAACTGGGACATGTGGTTCGGTTTAGGAATTCTTTAGCCAAGCTGTTTTCACCGATAATGTAAATGTATAAGATCACTGCAACTTAACATAAATCATTGTCTTCTCTTTAAACTCATCAAGTTTATCTTTGAATAATTTTGATATTTTTTTTCTCATTTCGACTTGGAAATAAAATGTTGGTTTTGCTTCTCTTAATACCCATTTCAGAAATGCTTTATTTTTAAATACTGGAATCATTCCGTCGCTGAATAATATGATTTTATCATCAGGCTCAAGTTTCGTTTCATGGATCTGAATAAAGTTTTCCGCAGACTTTTCCCCAGTAAAACATCCCCAGCTTACTAAATCTCCATTCTCATCTTTTGCATTAATATTATTGCGTAAATAATTACACCAACAAGGCTCATATAATGCTTCTTTTGTGAGTTTTCCCTTCAAGCTTTCAGGATGGTAACTATCCAGTTTGCCCTCTAATTCAAGTTTTCTAAGGTATTTATCTCCCTTATCTGTTTGATTATCAAAATCTTGCACTTCAACTAAATTACCACCCCGTAAAATATTCACATAACAGTCTTCCAGCCCTCCATAAAATAGTTTACCATTAAATATAACTGCACCAACACCTACGGTTTCGGCAAGATCATAATTATTTTTATCATTATATTTTTTTCCGATTTTCA
>JAYTAQ010000025.1:0-5377 GCA_043737415.1 bacterium | reverse complement strand
ATTTTGGGAAAGCAGAAGATCGCTATACACGGGGACTTTGACGTTGACGGGACTTCAGCTACGGCAATCATGTGGGATTATCTTCATTATGAAAGAGGTGTTGAATGCCTTCCAATCATCCCACACCGTGTTGATGAAGGATACGGGCTTTCTATTAAAACTATTGAAAAAGCTATTGAATGGGGAGCAAAGTTAATAATCACAGTTGACTGTGGAATCAAAGATGGACCAATTGTAGAGGCATATAAAGATAAAATTGATTTTGTAATTACTGATCATCACCAATTCTCAACTGATGAAAACGGCAATATTATACTTCCAAATGCCAAAGCTGTTGTACATTCTGCCCATCCCGAAAGTAAATATCCCACTATGATTTCTGGAGGAGCTACCTCTTGGCAGTTAGTTAGAGCTCTTGAGAGCAGTTTTAATCCAACGCATAGCATAACACAGGCAAATATGACGGATAAATATCTTGATCTGGTAGCTCTAACTACTGTTTGTGACATAATTCCATTGACTCTTGAAAATCGTAAGTTAATCCAGAGAGGACTTAGAACTGTTGCTGAAAACAATAGAATCGGTCTTTCTGAACTTCTTAAAATCTGCTCGGTTGATCCAAAGGCAATCAATGCATACCATTTTGGCTTTGTTTTAGGGCCTAGATTAAATGCTCCAGGAAGAGTGACAAATGACGCAATGGATTCTGTAAGGCTGCTTTCAACGAGAAATAAGGGGCAAGCCGAGGCATTGGCGGCTAGGTTAAATGATCTAAATATTCAACGACAGAATTTAACCTCACATTATATGGAAATTGCCGAAAAGGATCTTGACTTTACAAAAAAAGCAATTGTAGTACTAGGGCGCAACTGGCCAGAAGGAATACTAGGTTTAATAGCGGGAAAACTTGCCGAGAAACATTTTAAACCTACTTTTATAGCTTCGGAAGGTGAAGAAGGCCAGATTATCGGTTCATCCAGATCCCCCCTTGATTCTTTCTATCTTAATCGGGCACTTGATTTCGCCAAAGATCATCTCACAAGATTTGGCGGGCACAAGCAGGCAGCAGGTTTTGCCAGTACAATGGATAAATTTCCGGGATTTGAAGAGAAAGTGATTGAGTTTATCACCAACAGTACTACAGATGTAGATTTCGAAAAGGTTGTTGATATTGACCTGCAGTTGGAATCTATAAGCGATATTTCAGTAAAAGATATTGAGGAACTTGTACAGCTAGAGCCTCACGGTGCTGGCAATCCTAAGCCTATCTTTCTGTTTAAAAATTGTGTAGTAAAAAACTACTTAAAAATAGGCAGGGAAGCAAATCATTTGAAACTCTTATTACAAATTGATGGTAGAGAAGCTGAGGCAATCGGCTTCGGACTTGTGAACCAGTATAAAGATCTTGCTGTAGGACAAACAGTTGATGTGGTAGGACATTTGAGCGTTAATGAATGGAATAATAATAAAAAAACACAAATTGAGATTAAGTATATCATTGTAATCTAATATCCTTGCTTGTACTGATGGGTATAAGTGGAAATGGTTTAGATTAAGAAGAAAGTTGTCAGTAAATGAAAGAATATAATAATCCTTTACGGATGACACTAACTCACTTTCAGGGTATAATACTAAATTAGTAATTCTTATGAATCTCTATCAGCAAAATATAATAGATCACTATAAACATCCCCGTAACAAAGGTAAAATTCAAGCTGCCGACTATGTTGTTTACGAAGTAAATACTTTGTGTGGTGACGGGTTAAAATTTTTTATTAAACTTGATGACAAAAGGCAAAAAATTATTGAAGTTAAGTTTGAAGGAGAAGGATGTGCTGTATCGCAGGCTTCTGCATCAATGCTTAGTGAAGAACTTGTTGGGATGACACTTCAGGAGTTAAAAACAGATGTAAATAAGGAGATGATACTTGAGCTACTTGGAGTTGAAATCAACCCTGCAAGATTGAAATGTGCACTATTAAGCATGGAGTGTATAAAAAAAATTAACAGCTGACCTTTAATGCCTCACCTAAAATAACGAAATCAACAGTCCAATCGAAGCTAAAGTCATCAATCCAGTGATTGTCCATCCAAGAACATTTGAAAACATTCCATTGGTATGCTCACCCATAATCTTCTTATTATTGGTAATTATCATAATTAAAATGAGAAGAGGAGGAGCACAGACTCCATTTAAAATAGCAGTATAATAAAGTAAATCGAATGGTTTGATAGGACTAAAATTGATTAATAGCCCTAGCAAAGTTGCAACAGCGATAATACCATAAAAACCATGTGCCTGTTTAAATTTATTTGATAGACCTTCATTCAAACTAAAAGCCTCAGATAGAGCATAAGATGCCGAACCAGCAAGTATTGGAACTGCAAGTAGTCCTGTTCCTATGATTCCTAGAGCAAATAAAAGGAATGCAAAGTCTCCTGCAAATGGTCTGAGAGCTTCTGCAGCCTGGGCAGCAGTATCGATATGAGTTATTCCATTCTTTCCAAGAGTTGAAGCAGCTGTGATAATGATAAAAAACATTACTGCATTTGAGAAAAACATACCTATTATTGTATCGATCCTCATTTTTCTTATATCAGTTCCATCAATTCTAGGTGTTCCCTTGCCAAAACCTCGAATCTTATGAGCTGAAATTTCCTCTTCAACCTCTTCATCCGCCTGCCAGAAGAATAAATAGGGAGAAATGGTCGTACCTAAAATAGCTACAATATTCAATAAATATGCCTTATTAAATTCAATATTTGGAATAAAAGTAGATCTGGCAACCTCTCCCCAATTCATTTTCACAACAAATGCTGTGATAATATAAGCAAAAAGAGAGAAAGTCAGATATTTTAAAATTTTTGAATAGACTTTATAAGAAACAAAAATTTCAAGAAATAGCATTATCGCTGTCATTATAATGAGCCAAAAAGCGAAGGGAAGACCAAAAACCAACTGCCCTGCAGCTGCCATAGCCCCAAGATCTGCCCCTATATTAATAATATTTGCTAGCAACAAAATAAACACTGCCGAATATAAAACTTTCTTTGAATAAAACCTTTTAATAACACCAGAAAGTCCGTTGCCAGTAACAAGACCAATTCGGCCACACATTTCCTGAACAACAGCCATAAAAGGGAAAGAAAAAAGTGAAAGCCACAATTGAGAAAAACCGAATATGGCTCCTGTTTGAGAATAAGTACCTATTCCAGAAGGATCATCATCAGCAGCTCCAGTGATAAAACCTGGACCTATAGCTTTTAAAACATTCTTAACCTTTTGTGTTATCTTTTTTTTCATTTAGTCCAAAATGCTGTCAAATAAAAAACAATTAACAAACAATACGATTTTCGAAAATTTAAATCAACATCTTGAACTGCATAATGCCATGGCTGATGAGAAATAATGGATATTCGATCTTTTAAATTATATATCACAGCAATTTCTCCGATTGAATTTTTTTCTTTTTTTTCACTACTCTACTGGGCATTTTTTTCATTTTGCCTTTAAGATACCACATAAATAGTTTGTGGCGAGACTTTGGATCAGGATAATCTTTTAGATAAGAGACAGCTTGTTCAAGAAGCCCCTTCTCTTGGTATTTCGCTAAACGAATATAGAGAGCAATATTAGTAAAATCACCAAGATTTTGTGCAATCCAGACACCAAAAAATTGGTAAGGTTGAGTAATATTCTTCTTTTTTACAAATTCAACGCTTCTTTTATCTAAAACAGAGGAGAATTTAAAGAATCCCTTCTTCAAATCTTTACTCGTCTTTTCCGGTGAGTTTTCTGTAAATAGCGACAAGCTCGTCATCATTAGTGAAGTTTATCATAATTGCGCCACCATCTTTACGATTTCTCTTTAATTTAACATTTAAGCCCATTCCATCGTTAAATTCCTGTTTAATATAGCCGTATTTCTGCTCCCATTCTAGAGTCGGATTTGAACGTATTGATTTACCGTTCATAGTCTCTGCCTTAATCTGACGAACTAATTCTTCAGTTCTTTGGGCATTTAAACCGTTTCTGATCACTATTTTTAATGCAGCAATCATTGCGCCCTCATCATTTAAACTAAACAGTGCTCTACCATGATTTTCAGTAATTTCTCCTACAGCAATAGCATTCTGGATGATTTGAGGTAGTTTGGTAATTCTGATTTTATTTTCAACGTATGAACGGGTTTTGCTTAATTTAGAAGCAATTTGGTCAAGAGTTAAGTTAAATTCGTTATTTAACCTTAAGAAAGCGTAACCTTCTTCGATCGGATTTAGATCTTTACGATGGATATTCTCAATAATAGCCATCTCCGCCATGTCTTGAGCATCTAGAATTTTAATTACAGCCGGGACTTCGTCAAAACCTGCAAGCTTTGCGGCTTCAAGCCTTCTTTCACCAGCTACAAGAATATATTCTCCATCCTTCTCTTTAGAAGCAACTACAGTCAACGGAAGAATTACACCCTTTTCTTTAATTGATTCAGATAATTCAAGGATTGAAGCAATAGGTATATGCTGCCTTGGCTGGTAAGGATTTGGAGCAATGCTTTTCACCTTTAGGTAGGCGAAACCTTCTTTTTTCTCATCCATCGGATCCTGAGGCATTAATGAAGATAGTCCTCTACCTAGGGATGATTTTTTTTCTAACGGCTGGTTTATCATACTTTTCTTTTTGTAACTTTATATTTAGCAAACGATAGCACACTTACAATAATTAATGGAACTAATATGTAAATGGCGACTGAATTCATCGAAACTGGAGCAAAATTAAACAGTCTTTTAGGCTGTAGAACAGAGGTTGTTGAAACTCCGAGGACATTGGTTGAAGTCGCACCTTGTAGAGTTAGTTCCGGCTGCTTTTTTATTCCTGAGCGAAGGCTATTTGACTCGACAATTAATGGAATCATCAACACAACTACTAGTATGGCTAGGACTTGAGTAATTTGTATAATTGTTCGCTTCATTCCTATTTTATAATTTCAACGTATTTTGATGAAACCCATCCTGATGACAGACCATTATTAAACAATATTTTATAAAAACTGCTTTGTGAATCAGTATAGGCGTATATTGTTCCGACACTTGCCCTGCCGACTTCTTTGCTGGTTTGTAACGGATCCTGACGGATATAGAGAAAATTTAGTTCGGTAGGTTTGATTTTTAAAATCTTTTGACCATTATCATTAATTGTTAGAGCAATGTCAGGGGAACTTAATAACTTAGCTCCAAATTCAATATTCATTTTTTCCTTAACAGAACCTGGTACAACCGGTACGCTGAGATCAACCTCAAAAGTTTTTGTCTCTTTTGATCTTAGTGCTCCATCTTTGAATTGAATAGGAATTCTTTGGTTAAGCCATTTATTGTTCAC
>JAYTAQ010000024.1:0-2116 GCA_043737415.1 bacterium | reverse complement strand
ATCGTTGAAGTTATAGAGCATATTGATCCTGATTTCTTCTGTTTCGGCATTCAAAGCCATCCTGAGGCAGAGGATGAGAGTTTTTTTGAAGAAGTTTTTGCTGGATTTACTAGCGCAATTAAAATTTATACAAACCGGCTAAAGATTGTTCAATATGAAGATGAACATGTTAGTCGATACCAATCCAATTGATCATCAAGTAATGCTATTTCTAATCCCATTGAACACAGTTTTGACTTATTTTAAGAGCTTAATTATACCAAAATATCTAAAGCATCTATACAGACTTTGATCGAATGTGTAAAAAACTTTGCATTGATTTGCAAAACAGCATGCAACTTGTAAATTGTCCTCAAAATCATTCTGATAATCAAATGAACATGCAATGTCGTATTCAACAGGAGTTAATAAGAGAACTGTGAAATTTGATATTAAATTATAAATTAACTTCATTGATATTCCAGCCTTGTGTCCAAAATGATGAACTAAATGTACTGTGAGCATTGATATGCATAAGTCATCAGAGCTGCCAAGTAAAAACGATTCCGCAGTGATAAAATTCTTACGTTTTAGCATAAACTCAATCAATATGTTTGCATCAATAAAAACCTTCATTTAGATTTATCAGGTAAATATTGCGGATATTTTTTATCTAAATCATCATGGTATTCATCAAGAATTGATGTTGAATCAATTGATATTTCAGGGTTATATTCTTTACGCAAATCATCAACAGTTTGCTGAATATATATTTTAGCACTGGTTAATCTTAAGTTCAATCTGATTTTGATTACCACTTTGCATGGAACTTTAGTGGACAAACTATCTTTGTAACCTTAGGTTATTTGTATTAAAAAAATAATTTATTGATAAATAGAAAAAAGCCATCCAATTAGGATGGCTTAATTAATTCTAAGATGTTTACTTATTCAACAACCCATACATCTGCTTCAAAACCTCATCCATGCTGCCTGGATTTGAGTTCATAAAGATAACCTTCGAGTTTTCACCCTGTCCAACAGCTTTCATCATATCCATATATTGAGTAAGCATAACTACATTCATTACAGATGTTGTCTCAGCACCGGTTGCAGATTTCATATTCTCAATGCTTTCCTTCAATCCATTTACAATAGCTTCACGCTCTTCAGCTACTCCAAGACCCGAAAGTTTTCTTGACTCTCTATCAGCCTCAGCTGCACGAACCTTCAAGATCTTATTAGCATTTGCCTCAAACTCAGCAGCTTCCTGTAATCGTTTTGAAGCAATAACCTTGCTCATAGCATCAGTAATTTCTTTTGGTAAAACTACATCTTTAATCTGAAAAGCATCAATTTCTCGACCCCAGCTCTCGAATTTTAATCTTAAATGATCGATAAGATAATTAGTTAATTCATCTCTCTTTTGAAGAATTTCCTCGTGTGTTTGCAAAGCGACATAACTTCGAATGCTATTTTCTATTGTCGTTTTCATTACAGACATCGGATCTGCAAGTGAATAGTATGATTCAGCAACCTTTTCGGGTTTAATGTGATAAATCAATGTTGTATCCAATCGAATTGTTACTTTATCCGAAGTAATTGCAAGAATTGCAAAGTCCATATTTTGACCAAATAGCAACGCCTTAAATCTAACTTGCTGTATCACAGGAATAATAAAGTTAATACCAGGGTGAAGGACTTTACTAAATTTACCTAATGTCTCAATAATGAGAACTGATTGCTGATTAACTATTTTTACACCTGTTAAAAGTAGTCCGATGACTGTTAAAACGGCGCATAGTAAAAGAATTATTATTGATTCCATGATTGTTTCTGTCCTATTTATACCATAAATGTGATCAAATTTAAAGAGATAGGTAAAGACTATCGGTCTAAAATTACTAAAAATCCTGAAGTGTCTCCTGAAAATACGAGTCAATGTTATTTAATTGATTTATTTCCTTTTAATTGGCTCTATTGTCACGTATAATAGCTACAATGCCAGAAAGAGAAGAGTATAAAGATAGGTTTACAATTGAGCTTGCGAAATGCGGTCCTATCAAAACAAAGCCAATGTTTGGAGGTATTGGGATTTATTATAAAGAGCACTTTTTCGCTGTCATTGATGATGATAG
>JAYTAQ010000023.1:0-13047 GCA_043737415.1 bacterium | reverse complement strand
GATTCAGATAATCAAATGATTGCTGTTTACGATAAGGATTTGAACGCGAGTAAACAATTTGCTTTCAAAGGAGTTTATAAATATAGAGGCACTGACAAAATCACTTTTAATAGCTTCAACGAAATATATTTATCTGATGATGACCAGTTTATTTACGCATTAGGCAATAATGTAGTGTATAAAGTACGAGTATCAGCCTTGTAAAAAACTTGTCAGCTATATATTCTTCCCATTCTCATCTATAATTACAAAAGTTTTGGCTGGCACTTTAATAAAAAATAATAAATACGCAGGTTTCAAGTACAATATTGAAAAGAAATACGAAGCAGGTATCGTACTGTTAGGTGTAGATGTAAAGTCTATACGAGCAAATAAATTCGAAATTAGAGATTCTGTTGTAAAAGAGGAAGGCGGAGAGCTTTTCATTTGGAATATCATCTTTGCTGAAAATCTCACAAATAAGATACAGAAACGAAAGCTATTACTTAAAAGAAAAGAGATTCAAAAGATCTCTTCGATGCTTAAAGACAAAACTAAGCGTGGTTTTGTGCTAACTGTTAGGTATAATGAAAAAAATAAAGTTAAGTTCGATATCGGGATTGGTACTACAAAAAAAGCTATGGATAAAAAAGCTTCTCAAAAAAGATCTACTGATAAGAGAACATTTGAGAAAACGATAAAAGACATTGTTTAATGATTTCTCAGATCCAAAAATGTATAGTAAAATAATATTTGTAATATTGATTCGAAGAATTGAAAAATTATGCCACCAGTAAGCAGTGAACAAAGTTATACACCTGAATCGCTCAAGAAAAGTAAGGATCAATATATGGCAGTTGAACGAGGTGATGTCACTCCAAGTCCTCCAAGTAACAGCTCTCAATCTAATAGTGACAATCAGCAGCAAGGAAATACTCAACAGCAAAAAAATGGCCCGCAACCACAAAAACAGTTTGACCCTGTTGAATTCGTAAAAAGCATTATCTCAAGTGGATTTACACCCACAAAAGCGCAGATTATGAATGCAAAAAACAATACTGAAGGACCTCAGGATTCTTCAAACACATGGTTTGCTATACTTTTATCAAGACTTATAAAGCAGGAAAAAAACAGGAAATCTAGAGACTCATAAAGCCGTTAATTCAACCATAACTGGTCTATGATCAGATACTTTAACCTTTATGACATTTGATTCAGAACTGTAAGATTCTAGTGCGTTTTTGTTAATATAAATATGATCTATTTTTAGAAAAAATTTTATGCCTAGCTTTCCCAGAATTCTAAATATCTTATTTAATAATGCACTTGGCTCCAAAAGTGAGCTATCGCTGGAGTATTTTATATAATTGGAGACCATAACCATTTCGGGGGAAAAAAGCTTGTTAGCGGCCTTCATTTCTCCAGGAAATAAGTAATTAAAGTCGCCACCAAGAATTTGAATTGAATTATTGGCTGTTAATTCTAGAAATTTTGATTTTATAAATTTTATCTCTTTTTTTCTTGCATTTAAGTGATAGCCTGAATGAAGATGCGAGCTACAAATCACAATCTCTTTTTCTCCAAGTCCACGTTTTTCAAGTATTTCGAATTTAGCAATTACAGCTCCTGTTTCACAATTTTTCTTTTTTAAAAAGGGTTGATATGAGTAATAATTTGAACTTAGAAGTTTGAAATCTAATTTGTACAGAATGGCGACTTCAGCCGATTTATTTACTAAAGGAGTTATTGGTCTTAACAATCTATATGTATAATTTTTCTTTAATAACTCTTGGATTATGTGATTTACTTTAGCGTCAACCTCTTGAAGTAGTATGAAATCTTCTTCTCCTTCCTGTATTTTTAACTGAATATAATGTCGAAGATCTGAAAGGAGATATCCTCTTTGACAATTTAATGTAATAACTTTTAATGTAACTTTGTTCATAACTGTGTATTGATTTTACACCTTGGCTTATCTACTGTCATTGTGCTCCATATAACTGGCAATTGAAAGGGAAGTTAATAGTTAATCTACATAAATCACGCTGGCTTGCTTCTCAATTCAAAGTGGTAAAAACAAGTATTTAATAATGATATTTGTAAACAGTCGTTACAAAATGAATACTTCAATTTTTTGTATTAAGGATTATAATGATACATAAGATGAGAATCGCAATTGTCAGCCCATATCCTTTACATACTTCAGGCGGAGTTCAGAGGCATATTCTTGATTTTTACAAGCAACTCAAAAGTAAAGGCCATTATGTAAAGCTTATTTCGCCATCTGATCAGATGAATATGGAAGATCATATTAATTTCGGTGTAGCTTACGAGGTCAATGGAGGCAAAATTATTTCAAATGGTTCACGAACTTACTATACAAGAACGTATTTTGGAAAGGCTAAATTACCTGAAGAATTCGATATTATTCATGTACACGAACCACTTCATCCCGCCTTTTTTTATGGTTTAAATATAGCCAGAAACAATCAAGCGAAAAAAGTAGCTCACATTCATGCTTACAATCCTTTTCTTACAGAGACTCTCAAAATAATTTCGCAGCCTATCATAAATACTATTATTACAAATTTTGACCATGTAATTGCTACTTCAAGGCTATCTGGCGCCCCCTATCTTGCTTCAGGCGTTCCTATTTCAATAATTCCAAATGGTGTTGAAATTGAGAAATTAAGCCCAAATGTACCAAAAATTACAGAATATTTAGATGGGAAAAAAAATATAATGTTTTTAGGCAGGGCTGAGGAAAGGAAAGGTCTTAAATATTTATATAAAGCCTGGTTAAATATAACAGATCATTTTGGTGACAATGTAAGGTTGATTGTGGCTGGTGGAAGGTCAGATGAAGAGATAAATATAATGAAATCGTGGGCAGAAGGTCTTTCAAATAAGGAAAATATCGTTTTTGAAGGAGCAGTGAGTGAGGAGAGAAAGGCTCAGTTATTCACAACTGCAGACGTATTTGTATCTCCGGCAATTGGAGGAGAATCTTTTGGAATGGTTTTAAATGAAGCTATGGCCTCAGGAACTCCTGTTGTAGCTTTCGATAACCCAGGCTACCGTACAGTTTTAGAAGACAGAGAAGAGCAATGTCTAGCTAAGTTATTTAAGACTGATGATCTTGCAGAAAAAATTATAAATATTTTGGATAATGAGGAATTAAAAAAATCTATTGTCACTTGGGGGCTGGATGAAGTAAATGTGAAATATGACTGGAAAATTGTAAGTGACAGAATTATTAGTGTGTATAACCATTTGCTTAAAGATGTTGTAACCCCGGTTCAGTCAGCAAGTGTTTCTACAGATTGAAAATCGTTTGTTTTCACTGTAAGATTGAAGATGAAACCTGTTTACTTAGTAATTGGAATTCCAAACTCTGGGAAAGATACTCAAGCCGGTCTCCTTTCCAGGTTTTTAAAACTACCTCATCTCGATGCCGGTAGCACTTTTAGAGAAATCATTAGAAATAAATCTAAATACTCTGAATACATAGTTGAAACTTACTCCAATAGTCTTCCTATTCCAAGCGATATGTTTTTTAAAATAATGGGTGAAAAATTTGGATCGGATGAATGCAAAAATGGTTTCATTCTATCACAGAACACTAAGTCAGTTGAAGAAGCTAAAGATATGGAAAATGTCTTGTTAGAAAAAGGCTTTGCCTTAACAAAAGTGTTTTACTTGAATATTCGTAGAGATGTTGCCATTGAAAGAGCTCTAAAAAGGCTTAATGGGCAATTTACTGAAAAAGAGCCAAACCTGGAAGTATTAGTGAACAGAGTTGATAATTATAATATTTTAATTGTAGACATTATCAAGCATTATCGAGATAAAAAAGTTTTAGTAGAAATTAATGGCGAACAAAGTGTTGATGATATATTTGATAAAATTTGCGGAGAAGTTAATATAAACTAATGCAAGAATTGCTGCCCGCAAAATTACATAAGATAGGTGTACATGGTTTAGGAAAACATGTACTGATTATTTTAAGTGATCAAATTTCTACTGAAAAAATGCCTTTTAAAGACTCAATTCATAGTAAATGGAAGGTAAATTATCTTTATCACGACTTAGCTGAAAGTTATGATATTACATGCAAAAAGCTAGTTTCTTCTTTGAACTACTATCATTATGCAGATTGTATTATTTTTGATTTTCCCTCTTTTTTAGTTTTCTTAGACAATATTGAGCGTATTTCCCAAGCCAATGAAGTAATTAATAAGATAATAGTTTTTAATCCATTCTCTAAAGATCTATCGGTCAAATCAAAGATTATTAATTTCTTAAAAAACAAAACTTATATCAATCTTTATGGGCATAAAGTTAACATTCCTGATAATTTGATGAAAAAATACAGCAATATGATTGATAAACTCAATTTTCTTCATGTAAAAAGCGCTGTAGTAATTGGGTTTGAAAATAAAAAAGCTGCTTTAAAGCTCGCTGCAAGAATAAAAAACAGCCGTTTTGAAGTTTGTGAAGATTATTCTGGAGCAAGTGCGTTGCTCATTGATGAGTTCAGATAAATCTGCATAATGAAATATGTCTCTTCAAATCTCAAACGAAACAAATGTTGAATCTAGCTCCTCGGGCATAAACTGGAAGCCATGGCTGTTTATTGTGATAATTTTGCTGATTTCTTCATTGCTTCTTGCAAGCATCGCATTAAAAAAATATCAATCAATAAAACCAGTTGATAAAGTTAACCAAGACACATCGCAACCTTCTGAAAGCGCAAAGGAATATTTAGTTACCAAAGTTATCGACGGTGATACCATTGAGGTAAGTAGTGATGGAGTTAGTCAGAAAATTCGTTATATCGGTGTAAATACACCGGAAACCGTTAAACCAAACTCACCTGTAGAATGTTTTGGCAAAGAGGCAAGTGCATACAACAAATCGTTAGTCGAAGGCAAAAAAGTGACATTCGAAAAAGACGTAAGCGAAACAGACAGATACAACAGAACATTAAGATACGTATATGTTAAAGATAGTGATGGAAATTCAGTCATGGTTAATAAGAAATTAGTTGATGAGGGTTATGCTTACTCGTCTACTTTTCCACCAGATGTCAAATATCAGCAAGTTTTTACTCAATCTGAACAAGACGCCAGGAAAGTAAATAGGGGGCTATGGGCTAAATGTCCAATAAAATAATCTACATTTGAATATATTGAACTTTTTATCAGTCATAATTGCTAATTATTCTTTGACGATTTAATATAGAATATTATATCTACGTGGTTGACACCTAGTTCAAATTATATAAGTATATTCAAGATGTTTTCACTTAAAAAAAGTAAATCGGTCGCTAATCAAAAATTTTTGTGCCTTGATGTAGGTACTGAATTCTTGAAGATGATAGCTTTTACAGTTAAAGATCATAATATTGTAGTTGAAGAATACGCTAAATCGAGACAGCACAGTGCCGCTATGAAGAACGGAACGGTTACTAGCATCAGAAGAGTTATTGAGACTGTTCAGGAGACAATGAGTACCCTAAAAACAAAGCATTTTGATGGAGCAATAATGGGGATTGCTGGTGAATTAGTAAAAGGTGTTATGGTAGAGGCAAAATACGACCGTAATGATTCCTCCAAAAAAATTGATCATAATGAAATTCACCTTGTAGCTGATAAAATCACAGAGGAGGCATTTAAAGAAGCGAAAGGATTGGTCTTTAATCATATTGGTGATACTACAGGTGAGCTCACAAACATTGATATTTTAAATTATGTCGTTGTTGATGCTCAAATTGATGGTTATAGGGTAGAAGATCCCATTGGAATGACCGGAAGCGAAGCTAAAGTTAAAATTTACTTCACTTTTGCACCTGTTTTGCATATTAATTATTTAAAATCTATAACTGACACAATCGGAGTTAAGTTAATGGGTATAGTTCCTCAACCTTTTGCGATCTCTAGAGCTATTTCCGGATCAAGAGAATCAAATTATTCAAGTATTATCATTGATGTTGGAGGTGGCACCACTGATATGGCTGTTATACAAAATGGCGTTACACTTGGAACTCACATGATAGCGTTTGGTGGACGAGTGTTCACAAAAAGATTGGCAAGTGATTTGAAACTTACAGCTAACGATGCTGAAGAATTTAAAATCAAATACGGTAAAGATGAGCTTGCTGTAGCTAGAATTGCTGAGGTCAGAGATTCTATAAAAAAAGACGCACCAATTTGGGCGTATGCGGTTTCGATTGGTCTTGAGGAGTTTATGGATGTTGTATCAGGCTTTCCTCATCAGATATTTTTATGTGGAGGAGGGGCTATGCTTCCTGAAGTTAAAGATTCTTTAATCGAGTTTCCCTGGACGAAGGAGCTTCCTTTTAATAGGTCTCCAAAGGTGAGTTATCTTTACCCGAAAGATTTAGAGGGTATTATTGATGACTCAAATTTACTAAAATCTATTGATGATGTAACTCCTGCAAGTATAGCTCGATTTGCACTTGAGCTTTTAAATGAATAGTTAACCGTTGATCACAAATTATGGACAGCACAAAGGTTTTTATAGACACAGACAATGAAATAACGTTCATTTTAGAAAAGATTTTGAGCGCAAAATCTGACAGAGTTTCTTTGGTAATTCCTGATAGAGCATCTGTATTTTCATCGATTACCGGACTAAAGCTTCTAAAACGCGTTGTCGATAAATCCAATAAACTTCTTGTACTCGTCACACTTGATGCACAGGGTGCTGAATTATCCCGTAATGCTGGTCTTTTGGTTGTTTCTAGAGTCGGTGAAATCCATGAAACAATATGGGAAAGGGCAGTCAAAGAGAAATTCGTTATAAAAAAGAAGGACGCTCGAACTCACTACATGCCTGAGGTTTCAAATGAGGAAATGCAAAAAAAATCTTCTCCTATCGAAATAGTTGAAGACCCTGAAGTTATTGAAAAAGAGAATGAGAATTATGTAGAGACAGATATTTTCGATGATTCCGAAATTAAAGATGATCAAACCGAAAAAGTCTCTCTGGAGGAGTCAATTGACACTCCTGAATTTACCCCATTGAATCTTGATGAGTCAGGTGTATCAGATGTACCTCAAGTTAGAATCAATATTGATGTTAAAGAATTAGAAAAAAAACAAATCGAAGATCATGAGCAAGAGGAAATAGTAGAACATACAATTAATGAGGAAAACCCTCCTGCATTCCTTTCCCGTGAGACAATTAAAGAATCAAATCAACATATTCCTGAACCTGATGATGAGGTTGAAGATATTGAGAGTTCAGTACATAATGATGCAGATATGGAGAGTGAATTAGATAATCCTAGAATCAGAAAAGTAGCCCCAAAAGGTTCAGGAATTACTAATTTATCATTCTCTATGGGAAAAGACGTTGAACTTGAAAAAAAAAAATAAATTTTCAGCTTAAAAACTCAGACTCAGAAATAATTAATCCGGTTATTCGCAAGCCGATATTTGATACTACTTTGATTGCGGATAAAGTCTCTTCAGTAAGTTCTGAGTTAAGGGAACGCTTCAAAAGCGTAAAGTTCAAGGTTAAATCTAAATCGAAAGAGATTTCTTTATCCCGAAATTCACTAACTCCAAGATCTGTTCCGACCAGGCAGTTGAATCAGAATTATGCATTTAATTCGCCTTTTCCAGTACACAAAAATAGGGGGCAAAAAGAATCAGAAAAGAATCAGAAAAAATCTGATGGTGAAAGAAGAGGCCTTAGTTTCAGTTTTTTAAAATCAAAAAAGTTCCAGTTTTTACTTCTCCCGATTTTAGTCATTCTATTCTTAGGATCATACGGTTATTATTGGTATTTTTATTCTATAGGAAGTCTTTTTACTACAACTATTAAGTATAAATATTTAAATATCTCCCAAACTAAGATCGTTTCGGCGACACCAGACGGAGTTGCCTCTGGTATCAAATCAGTAAAATTACCCGCTGAGGATTCTATTTCGGCCTTTGCAAATACAACTGGTGAGAGGCCTACTGGAGATAAGTCGAAGGGAAGCGTTTCAATTTTTAATCCAACAACTGAAATTAAAGTGATTAAGGCAGGATCTATATTGACCTGTACATCCAATGCCTGTAAAAGCCTGACTTATACAACCGATGCAGATTTAAATTTAGGACCTGGAGGCTCTGATGAGGTTGCAGTGACAGCTGGAGATATTGGTGAGAATTACAATTTGGCGGCAGGAGCAGGGAGATTTCAAGTAGCAAAGTACAATCCAGCTACTGAAGTTTTAGCTTCAAATGTAAAGCTAATTACTGGAGGAACACAAAAGAAAACTGTAAAAACCGTAAAAGCGGAAGACATCAAAAAAGCTGAAGATCAGGCACTATCGCAGCTCAAGGATAAATTAATTGATAGGATTAAAAGTGACCCTGCAAATTTAAATAGTTTTATAATTGCCGAAACCTCAATAGTTGTTGAGAAAGTGTCATCGGATCCCGATTTAAAAGAAGGGGTGGATGGCGATATCGTGAATGTAACTGTCAAGGCAAAAGGAACCGTAGATGCTTTTGCAAAAGATCAAATCGATGTAGTACTTGCTAAACTAAAGGACGAGATTAAGCCGCAGGGATATTATCTAGATGATAAATTTACAAATTTTTCAAGCAAAATTGCGGGTCAGAGTCAGGATAAAATAGATGTAGCAGTGACTTTGAATACAATTGCTCGTCCAAATATCGATATTGATGCTATTAAGAAAAATTTAGGAGGCAAATCGTACTCAGATGCAGATAAAATTTTAGCTTCAATACCTAATACATTAAGTTATACAAAGACCTATGAACCTCAATCACTGCCTCAATTCTTTTGGAAAATTCCTAAAAGTCCAGCTAGAGTCCAGGTAAAATTACTTGCCGAACAATCTTAATTTTTGACTCTTGATGGTAGCTAAAAGTTGGAAATTTTGATATTTTGTATCGATAACTTATATAAATAAAACGCGTGTTAACATTTGAAAACGTTACTAAAAAGTACTCTGGAGCAAATATTGCCCTTGATGAGGTCTCATTCCATATTTCTGAAGGAGAATTCGTTTTTCTTGTAGGACCATCAGGAGCGGGGAAATCTACTGCAATCAGACATATCATTAGAGAAGATATGCCAACAAGCGGTAAGATCTTATTTGAGGAGCGTGTGATTAATAAACTTAGAGGCCGAAAGCTGGCTAAATACCGTCGAGAACTAGGAATCGTATTTCAGGATTTTAAACTTTTAAATGCAAAAACGGTATGGGAAAATGTGGCTTTTGTGCTTGAAGTAGGTAGTAAAAATAACGCAGAAATCAAGAAATCAGTTACCTATGTTCTTGATTTAGTTGGATTGATTGACAAGAAAGATTCTTTTCCTGAAACATTATCAGGTGGAGAACAACAGAGAGTGGCTATTGCTCGAGCAATTGTTACTGAGCCTAAAGTTCTTTTAGCTGATGAGCCAACTGGAAATCTTGATAGAAACAATGCCTGGGACATTATCCAGCTTTTAAATAAAATCAACAATTGGGGAACTACTGTAATAGTTGCAACTCATGACACAGAAGTTGTTGATTCGTTGAATAAGAGAGTGATAGGATTTGAGGGCGGTAGGGTTGTGCGAGACAACATTGGTGGCTATCATAAATAATTAGTATAAACACGTAAGATGGTAAAGTTTTTAAGAGTATTCAAAACAGCATTCCAGTATATGTTCAGGAACTTCGGTTTGAGCTTTGCATCAATCACCGTAATGACCCTGTCATTTTTTATTGTTTCAATAGTAGGATTAGCCTTCTATGGCTCGGTAAAGTTGGTTAAGTACATTGACTCCAAACCAGCTTTGACAGTCTTTTTGAGGGGCGATTTGAGTACTGAACAGGCTGAGCAATTTGCAACAATCGTAAATTCCAGCGGTCTTGCTAGGGAGGTTAAAGTAAATGACATCGATTTCTCAAAGGACGACTTAAGCAAAAAATTCCCGGATCTTGTAGGAACTATTAATGAAAACAATAAAACAATTTTGCCGGTTATTACTTTTATTTACGGTAATTCTCAAGATGATTTAAGTAACTTAATAAAAGTCCTCGAAAGCAACCAAAATTTTATGGATAATATTGTTGATAAGCGGAACATCGACAAAGTTGGTTGGTATAAATTCAATGGCGATCAAGCTGAAGTTATAAAGGATGCAAATAGGCTAATCCGATCCTCTGGTATTGCTATAACGCTTTTTTTGTTCATAATTTCATCAATTTTGATTTATATTACTATTAAACTCACCATAACTCACCACAAAAGAGAGTTAGAGATAATGGATTTAGTTGGAGCAGAGGGGTGGTTTATTCGTCTACCATTCATTATTGACGGAATTATCTACGGAGTACTTGGAGGATTATTTTCTACATTAATAATCTTCCTTTTTCGAAACCTGATTATCCAAAGATCCCAGGGAATTATCCCAAGGCTTAGTGTCTTTTTTTCTGAGATACAATGGCCAAATATTGATGCCATGTTAATATTACAGTTGATTGCAGTAACATGTACATTTGGAGCTATAGTTGGAGCAATTAGTAGCTTTTTAGCAATTCTTCGATACGTAAAAAGATAATTTTCCCGGCATCTTTAATTGATAATTTGCCAGGATTTCAAAATATAAAACTGGCAGGTTTTATTCAAAGTAGTATTATAAAATGTAATTCGACCATGATAAAGCTACCAAAAGTTTTTAAAACCTCCCCGAAACGTTTAGTATCAAAGTTACGTGCTCTCCCCCTTGTAATAGCTGTATTTCTAATAGCTATGCCACATATTCCTCAAAGTATCCTTAAAGGAACTCCTGCTTATGCAAATCTTTCCCAACAAGAGATCGATGATCTAAATGCAAAGCTTAAAGATACACAGAGTAAACTAGCCAGTATTAAAAGTCAAAAGGAGCAGGTTACTAAGCAAATAACCGGAGAGCAGAATAATCAAAGTAAACTTGCAGGAGACGCTAAGTACATCGACAATGTGCTTTTGCAAAATGAACTTCAAGTAGAGGGTTTAAAGTTAGAAATTTATCAATTAGACATTGAAGTTCAAATTCTTACAAAAGAAAAAGAGCAAAAAGAAGCTAATTTAAAGGATATACAGGGCAAAATTGCAGGTTTAGATTCAGAACTTACAGCTTCGATGAATCTTCTTTACAAAATGTCGTTGAGCTCTCCTAATTTTCTTGAAAAAAACAGTAATTTTGAAGACTCTGTTGTAGGCGAGGAGAAACAAAAGTCACTTATTCGAATAGTAAAAACTAATATTTTAGAAGTTAAAAAGCTAGAGCAGGAAGTTCAATCGAAAAAAGATGAAATTGCGGCAAAAGAAAAAGAAACTTCAGATCTGAAAGGCGAAAAACAGGCGCAGACGGATAGCCTTTTGGCTAATCAAAAAGGATTGGCATGGCAGAAGCAAAATAAATTGTCGCTTCTTGATCAATCAAAGAAAAAAGCTGCATTTCTAAGCACTCAAAAAACCGGAATAGAGCAGCAAATTGGTCAGTTTGAAGCAGATTTAAGCGTTTTAAAGAATTCTTTATATATCGCTACGCCATCGGGTTCTCCGATAGCTGCCGGAGGTTATATTGGACTCGAAGGGCGAACCGGTCTGAGCTGTGACTGGGGTCTACCTGATACCTTACCTGCTAATTACATTAATTACTGTTCATATCTGGGGTCAAACTGGTACTATTACCCATTAGATAAATACCCTACAAAAGGAGCTCATTTACACTTTGAGTATCGTTTAAAAGGTGCTAATTCGAATGTTGACCCTTCAAAATATTATGATCAATTTATTAGAATGCCAATGGATAATATGACTATCAGTCAGGGTTTTAGTGGTTCACACAATGCGATTGATATAGTTGGAGGCTACGGGCAGGTTGTACGTTCAGTAAAGGCTGGAAAAATAATCTACAGATGCGATTTATTTCCACCCGATCCGGCATACGGAGCAGTAGTGTATCATGACGATGGCACAATAACTCAGTATTGGCACCTTCAAAGACCAGGCGGAGTTAAATGTTAGTTTGTTAAATCGAGCAGCGTTTAAACTTCTTCTCTATGTCATATTTTGAAAAATCTTGAATGGTAGGTCGTCCGTGAGGACAGTTGTAGGGATCCTCACATTTAGCCAGGTTCTTTAATAATGAAACTATTTCTTCACGTGTTAATTTATCTCCAAACCTTACAGCAGTGTGGCACGCTAAAATTGCTGCTATTTCATGAAAAATTTTGTCCCTGATATTAGATATTTCGCCATGCTCCAGAATATCAACAATTATCTTTTCAGCGATTTTCTGAAAATTTTCCATCTTTATAAATTCTGGCACCCTAATAAATCTAATTTCCTCGTCGCCAAACTGATCAAAATCAAAGCCCATGCTTGTGAAAAGCTCTTTTTGGCTCTCTAAAGTCTTGATCTCAAAGCTTTCCAAGTGAATTATTTCAGGGAAAAGTAGCACTTTTGACTCGACTTTTTTAGATTTTAACTGTTTCAAATACTTTTCATAAAAATACCGCTCAGAAGCCGCATGCTGGTCAATAATTAAAATATCCTTGCCGTTTGTAGTCACAAGGTATGATTCCATTAATTGTGTAGCATTGGCATAATCAAGATAAATTCCAACAGGTTCATTTTTCCCTTCAAAATTAAGCATTTGATGATTAAAGAGTAGAGCTTGGGATGATCCAGCCTTCATTGCTCCTGTATCTAGTTGGGCAAGAAATGTCGGTTCTAGCTTTTTAGCTGGACTAGAAAGAAATTCTGCGAATTCCTGAGCGCGGTTTATTTCCGGTCTGTATTCTGCAGAGTTAACCTCAGAAACATGAGGATATGTTGGGTAATCAGTGTCAAGCTTCGCTTCAGGTCTAAGATTAAGCTTTGATTGAGTTTCTTCTCGCAAAAACTTTACTAAATTGACGTTTACTCCTAACTTAACTGATTTATAAACTTCAGACGGGTTTGCAAATCGCACTTCTGTTTTTCTGGGATGAACATTTACATCTACTTGAAGTGGTTGCACATCTATGAAAGCTACAAA
>JAYTAQ010000022.1:0-5430 GCA_043737415.1 bacterium | reverse complement strand
TTTTTTTTGATATGATTTGCCATGGAATATACTTTGATAATCACAGCGTGGAAGGAAGCCGAAACAATTAAAAGTACTTTAGAAATGATTCTAAACCCTGTTTTTAGAAATATCTTGCCTCAGACTGAAATTATACTAGCTTGTCCTGATGAGGAGACATATTTGTCGGCGCTTAGTGTTATTAATCATTACTCTTTTAATAAGTTTACATATATTAAAGACCCTCAAAAAGGTAAGCCTGTAGCGCTAAATATGGCCTTAAAAGTGGCAAAAGGCAAGGTTATTATTTGTACAGACGGTGATGTAATTATTGATAAGGGAGCTATTCCAAATCTTGTTAAGCCTTTTAATGATCCAATAGTTTCTCTAGTGACTGGACGGCCTATTTCTGCTGATGCAAAAAACACAATGTTTGGCTATTTTGGAAATTTGCTAGCTGACGTTGCCCATAAAAAGCGCGAAATCGAGTTTGGAGCAGGTGGGTTTTATTTTGTAAGCGGGTATCTGTATGCTATGAAGAGAGTAGATGGACTTGAAATTCCCTGGAATAGTTTAGTAGATGATGCCTGGGTAACTCTTCAATTTGTTAAAAACGGTTCTAAAATAGTTTACGCACCCGATGCTAAAGTTTTGGTTAAGTATCCTAAAAATATGAATGAATGGCTTAAACAGAAGAAAAGATCTATGGGAGGGTATTCTCAGCTTGCGGAAATAAATAATGAGCTGCCTGCAAAGTATAAAAAAAGCAGAGGAATTACTGATGAACTTAAATTTGTACTATTTCCAATCACATATGCCAAAAGCTTGCGAGAGTTAGCTTATTCTCTTTATCTTTATCCTGCAAGGTTATGGCTGTGGATAGCAATCTGGTGGGAAAGATATGTTTACAAAAAAAGTTTTGAAGAAACTTGGGGTAGAATAGAGAGCACAAAGTAATTAAGCTTTGTTAATTACCGTTTAGGTATTACAATATCTGGGAGGAATAACTCAGTGCGATTTAAATTTCAAAAACCTGCAATTACAAAACAGAAAAAGCTTATACAGGTTTTTCCGGAAGTTTGTAAGTACTCTTGCTCGAAAAATGGCGAGAAAAGAAATTTTATCATGGTTAGGGAATTTTACGAATTCTCGTGGGGGCGAATAAAGTTTAAAGTCCTTGAATCAGTTAGAATAACCTGTGATAACTGCGATTGGACCACAATATTTCCAGCTATTTTTGCAAGGAAAGTATTTAAATTTGGCGTTAAATCTCATTTGCTTATAAATTACTCCAAGAGCAGGATAATTACATCTAGAATTTTAAATATCTGGGCTGGTTTATGGAGGATTTGGTTAGTCACTATTGGATCTTTATTTATAATTATTATAATAAGATTTTACTCTGAGCCTATTAAATTAAATCAACCATCGGTAGTGGGCTTTCAAGACCTTTACAGCAAAAATAATTTAGGGAGACTCATAACAGTTTCTGGGAAGGTAGATTACACTTTAGCTTTCACAAAAGAGGTATATGTTGATAAATTAAATGATAAACTTCTTCGTACTGAGGTATATTTGCCACTATTTTCTGTATCCAATCCTAATGATTTTGTAGTGATAAAAGGGGGGAAGGATGATATTGATAAAGTTCAATCTAGAGTAGCAATTACAAACACCTCACTGTTAAAAAATCAGGACTATACAGTTACGGGCAGGCTTGAGACCATTGAGAGTCTTTCAAATTCGAGTCTTGTCTCGTTTTTTACAGATGAACTCCCAAAAGCCAGGGCTATGACTGCTCCACAAGTCATGGTCAATTCTGCTGACGTACAAAATTTTAGTGATTTCGGAAAACAATTCCTTCCATTTCTGATTTTAGTGGCAGCCTTTTTAGCTTCATCAATCTACTGCCAGGCATTTATCGATAAGAAAATCAGTGAAAATAAATAGCAGATTTGTTGTACATATTGATTTTTTTAAACGCATATTCTACTCTAATAATAGATGAGTTCTGTAAAGTTAAACCCCGGAGTAGATTTAGGACTAAATCCTGATGTAGTCGCTGAAGAGCAACTCAGATATCCACGTGAATTAGCGATGGAAGTCACTGCTAATGAACCTACTAAAGTTACTAATGGCTTTAATGGAATCATGGACATAAGTAGTGCAAGTAATGTATTAAAAAATACTCCCAAAAATTCTACCCAACAAGTTGCTGAAATTAATTCTTTAATCCCATCAGAAGAGCATGCTTTAGAGGTTCCAGGTGCTATGGAGCCAAGAAAACCTGCTGATAGGAACAATCTACAACCTCAAAAAAATGATCAGACTTCTCAGGCTTTTATGATCATATCTTTAATTTTATTTTTAATATCATTATCAGCTGCTGTATATTTTGCTTTCAAGTATTTCTTTAGCTAAATACTTATTCACCGGATTTTAGTCTAACTTATCGATTGAGGAGCAGAATACGGTATCTAACTCGTATTTTGCCTTGATCTAATGTATAATTTTGAAGTTCATGGCTGATATTAAAATCACACAAAAATATAATGCTGACACATTTCTAGAAGAGGTAGAATGTGTAGTTCCCAAGGTTGACGTTGACAAGAATTTCGAAAAAGCTGTTGATCTAATAATTAAAACTGCCGTTGCTCCTGGGTTTCGGAAGGGACACGTTCCTCGAAATGCAGTTATAAAGCAAAATTCTCAGGAGATTTCTGATAAGGCGATTGATATTTCAATTCAAAAAGCTGCAGAAAGTATAAAAGACCTTACTCCAAGGCCTCTTGAACCTTTAAATGTTCAGTCAATCAATCCTGGAAAAGACGGCGATATAATTATCACATTTGCCTACATTCCTTATCCGGATGTTAAACAAGGCAAAATTGATAAAATCAAAGTTTTAAAACTAGATGCAAAGAAAGCAACTGATGAAGAAGTCGACAAAGAGATTGCAAACATCTGGTTCCATTACGCTAGTAGACTCGATCCTGAATTGAAGAAAGAGGATTACACCGAGAAAAAAATTGATAATGATTTTTTTGAAAAAAGTGAGATTATTAAAGATAATCCAGCCTTAACGTCTTTTCCTGAATTAAAGAAATTTATTACTAATTATATAAATCAAACTTACGAAGCCGATGCTAATATCAATTGGGAAAAACTTGTGCAGGATGAAATTATAAAAAATGCTGAATTTATCAAAGTGGAGGCATTAGTTGAGAAAGAGCTTGATAAGAGACTTCAAAATTACAAAGCAAAATTTACTCAGATTGGAATGAATGCTGATGACTATATGAAAAGCAGCAATGTAAAGATTGAAGACCTAAAAGCTGAATGGAAACCTCAAGCTGAGAAAGATGTAAAGCTGGAACTTGTTCTTCAAAAATACGGCGAAACAATGAAATTCGAGCCTAGTGAAGAGGAAACTAAAGAAAATCTTGCATCACTCGACGCTGAGACACGGAAAATGTACGATAACGACGAGGTTAGGATGAGAGCCTTAATTAGATATTATTATATAAATCAAAAATCATATAATAATATTTTGGCTCTAGTAAGGGGAAATTCAGGCATCGAAGCTCTTACTGATGAACATGTACATGAGGATGGTACAGTTCACTCAAATAAATAAAACGATTAATATTTTAATAACATGAGACAAAACATTTTAGCGGGAATTCAAATTCTAATTTCTGTAATTTTAATTATATCTGTTCTACTTCAACAAAGAGGTAGCGGTGTAGGTACTTTGTTCGGTGGAAGCGGCGCTGGCGGCGGTGGAGAATTCTATCGAGCTAGACGAGGGGTTGAAAAGTTTTTATACTATTTAACTATTACCTTGGGCTGCTTTTTGATCGTTACAAGCTTACTATACCTTTATATTTAATTATCCTAAAGAGCTTTGAAGCTGAAAAAGGTAAAATTTAAGACAATCGATTTTAAACGCTACGTTTCTCCTTTTTTTTTAGCATTATTTATATATGTAATTATTGCAGCTACAGTTTTTGCTAATTTAAGTAAAATTAGCGCATTTGGAACTAAAAAAACTTCAAAGGGAATCGTAGAAGGTCTTTTTGTACCCCAATCAAATATAAATACCGGAGAGATTTTCAATGTTGATCCACTTTTAACTTCTTCTCAATCAGAATCAGTTCAGGAAATTCGAAAAAATATCTCCTTTTTAATATTCTCCAGTCTTTTTCGTGAAAATATTGCCGGAACATTGGACAAGGATATCGTTGCTGACTACATTTTTAAAGATGCAAAAAGTCTCAGTGTCAAGCTTGTGGACAATGTTTACTGGCAGGACGGTGTTAAATTAACAGCAAATGATGTTGTTTATACACTTAATTTGATCAAAGCTATCGGCCAAAATGGAATTTATTATGGAGCGATAAATGGCGATGAGATCGAATACAATGTGGTCAATGACCTGGAATTAACAATAAGTTTAACTGGTCGTGATGGCGCAAGGCCAAACGTTGCTTATCTTCAGGAGCTAACGTTTCCAATTCTTCCAAAGCATATGCTTGAGATTTATTCACAGGCTCAAATCAATAGCCTTCCGAAAACAGAATTTGGTCAAAATCCTGTTGGATCAGGTAAACTTATATATAAATCGAATATTGGCTCTGAGCTCGAATTGATTAGAAATAATAATTATTATCAGAAACCTGTTAGTTTTGATTCTTATAAATTCAGATTTTATAAAAGTTACGAAGATTTATCTCGTGACTTTGCATTAAAAAATGTCGATTTCTTTACAAGAAAGGATGCTGTTTCAGAAGATGATATTAATTATAAACTTATTTCTGCTGGTGCTAAATCATTTAAGACAGTTTTGAAAGATAGGAGATTTGTAATGTATTTCAACCTTGGGTACAAAGATCAAGCCAATTCTCCGTTTATAAAATCAATTTCTCTCCGATCAGGATTACTAAAAGTGATCAATAGAGCGAATATCCTAGCCTCAGTAAATAATTATGGTCGTGAAGTTTACGGTCCAATCGACCAAACCTCATGGGCATTTCTTCCTGATGTGCAGTCAGAACAAGTACTAAATATTGCCGATTTTACTAAAAAAATTGAAACCCAGGGATACGTTAAAAACGGTGATTTTTATGAAAAAAATGGAATTAAGCTCGGTTTTACTTTGACATTGTTAAATGGAGAGACAAGAAATAATATTGCTACTCAAATTCAGAAAGATTTAAAGTCAGCTGGCGTTAATGTTAATTTAAAGGTAATAGGAAGTGAAAAATCTGAGCAGGACTCGGTTTTAAAACGTCAGTTATCTGATGGCAGATCCGAAATAACTCAAATCAATGATGTTGTAAACAACAGAGATTTTGAAGTTTTACTTACTGCAGTTAACCATTTTCAAGATCCTGATGTCTTCTCAGAATGGCACTCTTCCAAAATAGCTGCTCCAGGATTAAACCTAGC
>JAYTAQ010000021.1:0-5437 GCA_043737415.1 bacterium | reverse complement strand
TGCTTAACACATGCTGATAGGTCTTTCATGACTAGTATATTTTGGTGATCTTTAGGATCAATGGTTAGGTTCTCTCCCATTAAATAACCAGAAACTGTAGTATGAATATTAACTGTATCATATATTACAGACCGAATTATCTCATTAATGTTATTGGATACTTCAGCAATAGGTTCAGTAATTTCTGGCAGATGTCTAAAAGCAAGTAAGATTCCTCCATGCTTATTAGTAACTGCTGTATCTGGACATAATCCTTCCTTTAGAGCTAGTTTAGCGTTTACCTCAAATTCGCTATAAATACTTTCTTGTTTTGCATAAAATGTTTCCATTAGTAAAAACTTTGTTAAAGATATTTAATCATTTATACAATTTAATTTGTCGTAATTCTATATTGTAATCAAGTTTAGGAACGTAGAAAGAAAGTTGAGGTATTCTAATCTTTATATGAGGATGTGAGATAAAAAAGTTCTGTATTTTGTTCCGCGCTCCCCGCCACGTCAAACGTGGCTGCGTCCATAGATATCTATGATATGTGCATCCACATTTGGCGTGAACCACTTTTAGACTGAGCAGAAACTTTTTTCCTTTTATTTATTAACCCACTCTTTCGCAAATTCCACAACCTTTATGGCTTTGATAAGAAACACTTATTATAAATTGCGTGCCGTTATAATAATGGAATAGAGAATGGAGTTTAGAACGGTTAAGATTACAATACCAAATATCCCTACATAAAAGCTTTTATTAAACTCTATTTTAACCTTATCTTCTTCAGGTCGGTTTTTCACTGCTGACATTTTCTTATACAAGAAGCTGCTTATTTTATAACTAATGTGACCGAGGATAAGATTCATTGGGATTGAGATGTACCAAGGTATCTGAACCTCTGTACTGATATTAAATAAAATGAGAATGGTTTTAATAAAATTTATAATTAAATGTCCTGCTAATAAACTTACAAGTTGGAGTCCAATATAAATAATTCGATCATAGGTTTTTAAAGAAATCGGAATATTAATGTCTTTCATGAGTTTTATTATGAGGTATAGGAGCGGGTTCGTCTATTATTTGCAATGCATTTGTCCAACACTTTTATCTAATTACAAGGACTCAGAAGCAATTAATAAAGAGGTAAAATATTATGATATGAATCATTTTAAATGTATTTAAAAATTAATTTGTAACCACATGTCTAAATCTTTCATACCTTGAGCTCTCATTTTCTATACCAGTTAGAAAATCCGTAGTATTACGAGCTTGTTTCTCATCATATTGTGATGTATGAACGGCTAATGCTCTCACTTTAGTTTCAATGAAGTCAGTTACATCAATCATTATTACGTCAGGATGGTTATAATAATCAACAAGTAAAAACTCAATTACTGAATGTGATTGAGCCTCAGTATTTTTAAAATGCTCAGGGAAAAATAATAGATCACGACTATAAGGATATGAGGCATCAATTGTTGATTTGCCAGTGTTACGACGGTCTCTATGGTTTACCCAGTTGATATCTTTATCAAATCTAATAATTACATCCTCGGGATTATGAGTAATAATTAGGTCGGGCTTGAAAATGCGAATTTGCTGTGCTATTTTTCCAATTGTTTCAAGGTCATTCTCGACACTTCCATCAGAAATACCAAGATAAATATTGTCTGCTACATCTACTCCTAATACTTCCATTGCTTTTTCGTCTTCAGATTCTTTAAGCTCTTTTGAGTTTTTCTCGTTAATTTCTTCATTCCTAAAGCCTAAATTACTTGAAGTAACTTTAATAATCCTTACTCTTATACCTAATTTTGTAAGTCTGGCTATCGTACCTCCAGCATAAACCTCAGCGTCATCAGGTTGTGCTAAAACCACCATAACGCGTTCTTTTCCTGTAAATACCCGTTCAAATTGATCGTTATTCATATGAATAGTATACATCTTTCTCAAAACTGCATTTCAACCATCATTAAATTTACCCTTTTAAAATCATGTATCAATCTGATATTATTAATTTAGTATTAAAAAATTTGAATCTAATGGAAGAAAAAGTAATCGAACAACAGGGTGAATCGCAAGCGGTACAGCCAGCAGTTTCAGTCCAACCAGCTAAGAAGAAAAGAACTTGTTTATTTACCTGTGGAATAATAGTAGTTGTACTACTAATTTGTTCAATAGTTTGTGGAATTGCTACATTTGCAATTTTTGGAGCAACATTAAATTATGCTAAAAATGAAGTTTCTGGTCTTTTATGCAGTCCAAATGATTCAGGAGTAGAGAATGTTTATAATAATAATACAACTGATTCCTACAAAACACGCGTATCAATTAATGATTTTAAAAACGAAGTCGGGAAGCTTTCTGGAACCCCTTGTGACGAGATAAATAATGTCAGTATTTTCAATATAAGGTATTTTACTCAAAATAACTGGAAGTACTCTGCAGTAACAAACAATGGAGATATTACAGCTACTTTTGAAGGTAAGGTTGGAGGCAAAAATATCACACTCCGAACATTACGATCTACAAGCAATTCCAGTGATAATAAAATAGACAGTTTCGCAATAAATGGTGAAAGTGAGAGTAATTAAGGCACATAAATGCATTTTTTACATTAAAAGGTTGAGAATTTTATTAAATAAGCTAAATTGATTTAATTATGTCCGAATTGATAATTGAAGTAAACGAAAAGGATAAACCTATCGGCAAGCGTGATTGGGCGGAATTTGCTGATTCTAAGCTGATTTATAGAGCCTCAGCTTTGATAGTCCTAAATGAAGAGGATGAAATGCTTATCCAGAAGAGAAAGAAGGACTTAAAGATTTTTCCTGGGACATTCAATTACCCGGTTGATATAGCTGTTAGGTATGGCGAAACGTTCGAAAAGTGTATTGAAAGAGGGATGGAAGAAAGTCTTGGAAAGACTTTTCACAGTGTTGAATTATGCAAATATTCTTTTTTATCTGGTGAACACAAGTCTTTTAGAATGATTTATTCAACTTTTAGTGATGGCCCATTCCGGATTCTTGGGGATGATATGGAGGGACTTGAATGGATCACTATCCGCAGATTGAAAGAAGATCTTGGAAACCATCCTGAACGGTACGTACCTTCTTTTGTTGAAGGGATTAAAATTTATTTTGAGAAATATGGCGAACAGTTAAAATCCTTGGACTCGATTTAATGTAGAAACCTTTGATTTAATCTTGAAGGTTTTTAAATTACTGCTAATAAACTTGGTATTTGCACAGAAGAAAATCTTATTTGACCATTTTGGAGATTATCTTGACTTAGAATTAACTCTCGATCTAAACAAGGTAGATTTAACCAGCCGTGTTGAGCTATTTCAGATAATCTAACAGGGAGTATTCTAAATCCAATTGAGTGAAACAATTCTTTTTTTGATAAAATTCCAGTTTGAATAGAAATTATCCCATGTTTGTTGTGAAGAGGGAGCTCATAATTAGCTTTATAAGGATTTATGTCATCAAGAGAATCTACACCGAAATCATCTACTTTCGCTAAAGCGTCAAACCATTTGTCAAAATCGGTTATAATGCCTGTATAAAGGCCATAAATTGCCATGAATCTATTTTTGACTACTAATTCATGACCGTCGCCAGTAATCATTGTTTCTAGAGCTGAAATAGCGTATTCAAAACCTAAGTGGCTTCTCTGAATAAGGCTTAAAGGCAATGGAGAGAGAATGCTGGTGGTTTGTTCTAATATTGACACTGCCAATGATACTCCGAGAATTATTATTAATCCATTTTTGTTCACGTTTTTTGATCGGATAAAGCTGATGCTATATTCTAAAGGTAAATTATTGCCTAATAACAATTCACTTATTTAATAGATATACTGGTATTTATATGGCAAAAGTAATTAAAGTGCTTTCTATTGATGGAGGGGGAATACGAGGTATTATTCCTGCCTTAATACTTTCTCGAATCGAGCAAAAGACAGGAAAGCCTATTTCTAAACTTTTTGATCTGATTGCAGGGACTTCAAGCGGAGGAATTCTAGCTCTTGGTCTGACTAAACCTTCAAATTCTAGTCAATCCTCGCCTCATTATAGTGCAAAAGATCTTGTTTCATTTTACGAAAACGATGGGAAAGAGATATTCACTACATCATTTTTTAGACGTGTTTATACAGTTGAAAACCTTTTAGAAGAGAGATATACATCGTACGGTGTGGAAAAGGTTTTGGATAAGTATTTTGGAGAATCTAGATTAAAAGATGCTTTGACTGAAGTCATCGTCCCTAGTTATGAGATCGAGCGGCGAACGACCTTTTTCTTTAAAAGCTTGAATGCTAAGGAGCGTGAAGGCCATGATTTTTTGATGTCTGAGGTTGCTAGGTCTACATCAGCTGCTCCAACTTACTTTGAGCCGAAAAAAATTAGCTTTAAAAATTCATCGGATTATTTTGCGCTAATTGATGGGGGAGTTTTTGCCAATAATCCTGCAATGTGCGCGTACGTAGAAGCAAAAACCATGTATCCTGACGCAGATGAAATAGTACTTGTCTCAATTGGAACCGGTGAGCAGATAGAACCACTACTTTATAATAACGCCAAGGGCTGGGGATTGGCACAGTGGGCGAGGCCATTACTTGAGGTAATGTTTGACGGTGTGAGTGATACTGTTGACTATCAATTATCAAAATTGCTTCCACCATCAAAAAGCGGGATGAGGATGTATTACCGATTTCAGGCTAATTTGGAGCATGGTACAGGAGATTTGGATAACTCCTCGCCTGAAAACATACGTATGCTTCGCTTCACTGCTGAGGACTTGATCAGAACAAATCAGTTTAGTTTTGATTCACTTTGTAGGCAGTTGACTGAAATTTCTTGATGATTATAATTAAATAATGATTACCTGGATTATATTGGGTGGAACAGCTGGATCGTTAGCGGGATTTTTGACTGGCAGCGATGATAAAATGGGGTGCATCGCAAATATTGTGATTGGAATGATTGGATCAATTGTTGGAGGTTTTTTAGCAAGTTGGTATTACACTGGACAATTTATGTTTACAAATGCGTTGACAGATTTTAGTCTTAGGAGTATTGTTGTTTCTACAATCGGTGCCGTTGTGGTTTTGTTGATTGCAAATGTACTAAGAAAGTAAATAAAAATGGCAGAAAGTTTAGATACTGGGATTAATACATATAATTACCAACCTACTTTGTATATTCTTGGGAAGGTGGCATCTTTTACTGAAAGTGTTGGGCCAGATTTTAAAATGAATCCAGGCTCAACTCTTTTAGATTATGGAGCTGGTGATGGCGCAATTGCAGCAGCTTTGGTGTTGAAGTATGAAATTAATAGAGCTGATTTAGTTGATACAGATAGGATTGAATCTGTACCGAATGTTTTGTCAGGAAGAGTAAGATGTTTTAAATCACCAAGAAACAAAATCGAGATTCCGAGTGATT
>JAYTAQ010000020.1:0-5462 GCA_043737415.1 bacterium | reverse complement strand
AAATTTTATCGTCATTAAGATAAATATTATTTAAATCCACATATGTCTTGATGTTGCCTTTTGTACCACCTTTATCAACATCGAATTCAGCATCATTGAAATTTACTTTTACAAGTTTTTCGCGGTCATAAACAATGTAGTCAATATTCTTGAAATTCTTATTAGAATCAAGAGTAACTAGTAGCAGTGAATTTAAAACCTTGCTTGTTTCATAACTTTTGCAGCTAGTGCTTAGCTGTGAAATACTTCCGGCTAAACTTGTATTGAATTTTTTAACTTTAATAAACGAATATATTGATAAAACAGCTGAAACAACAAACAATGAAATAATCGCAAATAAGAATAGAATAAAGAAGATTGAGTTTTGCTTTTTCTTTACTGAATTATTTTTGGATACAATCTGCTTACCCTTATCAAATGGCGTTGTAGAGTGTTGTTTTTTTAGTTTAATATCTCTTTTGGGCAGCACTATCAGTTAGTAATTAAATACCTTTTGTACACTAGAAATGATCGATTGGTTATATCAGATTGTTAAACTAGCGTTTTTACTGGATTATTATTTGTTTTAGCAAAATCCAAAAGGCTTTTAAAGTCTTTTGGTATCGGTGCAGTAACAGAATACAATTTACCGTCATAACTTTCAAAGTTAATTGAGCGTGCATGAAGATAAAGTCGTTCACATAAATTGTTCACTTTAAAGAAATCATGAGCCCAGTTCTGATGTTTAGCTGGCATATAAATTACATCTCTAATAATTGTAAAGCCAAGCTCTTTTTGATGAACCCGAATTTGATGGGTTCTACCCGTCATTGGAAAAATATTGCTATAAATAAGATTAGTTGTTTTATTGAGAGGTACAATGTCAAGGATTTTGAACTTAGATTTTGAGAATCGTCCTTGAGGACTCGATTGAATTGTAAGTCTCTCAATTGAAAATTGCTTGCGATCTTTTGAACTTCTTCTCATAAATCCTTCAAAAAAAAACTCCTCATCTTTTTTATAACGAAAGCTCGAATCGAAATTTATTCCAATAGCCAGATAATCTTTATGAACCTTTCTATCAGCGAACTGCTGAGAGAGCCACCAGAGGGCTCTTGCAGTTTTTGCAACTACAATCACTCCAGAAGTATCTTTGTCCAATCTATGCACGATTCCAGGCCTTAAAATATGGTTTGAAGGCAGGTCATGGTTCAGATCGAGAAGCTTATTTACTAACGTATCGGTTTGATTGGCATTTGCAGGATGGACAATCAGTCCGACAGGTTTATTAATAAAAAGGTAATCCTCATCTTCCTGAATAATTTCAAGATCAAATTTACTTTTTGGCAAAGATCCCAGTGTTGGAGGAGTACTTAAATCAGTTTCGGGATAGTCAATTTCATCGATAGCCTTGACCTTATGGCCAGCTTTAAAGCACAATTCGTTATTTAAATTTACTAGATTTGACTCTATAGTTTTCTTAATGTGGGATCGGGAAAGCTGTGGAAGCAATAAGGAAAGATACAAATCCAATCTTTTCCCTATATCCGGGTCGTTTTCTTTTACAATGAATTTCAAAAGTGTTTGCTTGTACCCATTAGGGATAACTATTTTTTCTTAGACTTTGATTCATTCGCTTTTTTAGTTCGAACAGGCTTGACTGGAGAAACGATGGGCTGCTTTTCTCTTTTAGGGAGATTTGTCGCTACTTTATTCACCAAATTTCTGGTTCCTAAAGCCATGTCTGACATTGCCTGCTTAGCTTTAGGAGTTGAAGCAATTATTAAATTTTGAATTGCTGGAATGAATTCACTTGCACGTCTTGAAGAAACTTCAGAGACTTTTTTCTCCACTCTTTCCTGACGAATTCCAATCATTCTATCGGGGAGATGATTTCCGCATTTAGAACAATATTTATCGTCGTAATCACTCAAGTATTCACAATTTTCGCATTGAAATCTGTTCCGAGTACCGCAATTTGTGCAGTGGGCTTGACCTTCAAGTACGTATGAATCACATTTAAGACAATCAAGAATTTTAGAAGCCTGATGAAAATAGAATTTATGTTCGATACTTATAAAATCCATTTCATCTCTAGTATATTTTGGCTTTGTAAGATTATATAAAACTAACCCTAAAGGTCCAGTAATCACCCCAAAAAACAAAAAAAGAATTTGAAGTGGAAAGCTGGAATTAAACCTATGTCTAGCATCTAAATAGATCTTCAGGCCGCAGTAAAGCCAAACAACACCAAGAGCTCCAAAAAAGATATAAGCCATCAACTTAGGTCCGTTACCATTCGCCACCTGGTCAAGCACTGATAGTGCAAGATCAGTAATATACTTTATGATTCCAGATTCCTCGTTCATTTTCTTTTACGAATTTACCCTTTCTGAGTAAGTGCCACTTTCTGTATTTACTTTAACAAGATCTCCAGTATTAATAAATAGGGGCACTTGTATTTTTATACCTGATTCCAGTTCAGCCATTTTTGTTGGATTATTAGATGAATCACCTTTGACTGCATCCTCAGCATAGGTAACTCGTAAAATCACTGATTTGGCAATTTCTATAGATATAGGAATATCGTCAAGATAAACCACTACAACCTTGCCTCCTTCTAAAACGTATTTTATAGAATCCTCAACAATTTCTTTTGAAACCTGAACTTGTTCAAATGACGAGTTATCCATAAAATAAGCGAAATCGTCGTCACTATAAAGATACTGACCGCTTCTCTTCTCTACACTAGCCTCTTCAAACTTAGTATTTTGGCTAAAACCACGCTCTACAATCGAATTTCCAATAAGGTCACGAGCTTTAACTTTAACAGTACCGCTACCACGGCCCATTTTTACAAATTCATAGCGTATAACAACCCAAGACTTACCTTCATATTTGAAGACAACGCCATTTCTTAAATCTGTTGATAGTAACATACATAGGGATTTTAACAGGGCAGGTTGTTAGTGGCAACCTAACTCATCATTAGTAATCGAAATTTTTGGTGCCGGGGGAGGGACTCGAACCCTCACACTTTTAACGGTATTGGATTTTGAGTCCAACGTGTCTACCATTCCACCACCTCGGCAACCTTGTTTTAATCAACAATAAATCTTATTGTGATTAACAGAGTGATTTTATTAGGAAAACGGTTGAATGTCTATACTTCTAAATAATTATCCAGTAACAGTACGAGCATCTGTCTGTACGCTTATAAATCATTGTTAGCTTTTGTAACCAAAACTACGTTTGAAGACTGGCTATTACTAGCACCATATCTAGTCTCAAAAACCCTAGCAGAAGGATCACTTAAAAAATTAATGCCAATTTCAATAACGGCCAACCTTAATGCATTAGCATCCATTCCACTCCTTGGCTGAGAAGCAACATCAAAAACAATTGCTAAATATCCCTTTCTTAATCCAAGAATGTTACCATGATCGTCAGTTACAAATCTATTTTCAAAACCGGCACATATTCTGAAATTCTTGGATCTCTTGTTAAAATTTTACCAGCCCAAACATTCGGATTATCTGAATTAGATCCAATATCAAGTGTAAGTGTAGTAATTGGAGTATAGGCATCTTTTTCACACATAACCCTTGGGTCGGATGTAGCTTGACCACCCTCTAATTCAACCTTAGTTGACTGTAAAAGATGAACTGCTTCAGTCGCTGTAAGTAAATTAGCTGGCTCCCGCTCAGCGCTACTGGGTAACATATGACGTATATAGTACTGCAAAAACCCCTGATTGTAAAGATTATATGATCATTTTAACTGATTTAGGACCTAATTATTGCTCCTCTCCTTGGCCTGCATCAACATACTTCGCCAGTGGTCCTACAAATTTAAGATTAACGATACCTGTAGCTCCGTTACGATGTTTTGAGATAATAAGTTCGGCCTTATCTTTTTCTCCCTCTTCCATATCACGATTGTACATAGCTTCTCTATGCAAAAACATTACCATATCAGCATCTTGCTCAATTGATCCTGACTCTCGGAGGTCCGACAGCTGCGGTCTGCGATCATTTCTAGACTCAACTGATCGATTAAGCTGTGAAAGTGCCACAACTGGGATTTTTAGCTCTCTTGCGATGTTTTTCAAGCTTTGTGAAATTTGTGAAACCTCCTGTGCCCTATTGTCTTTAGCGCTTCCATGAAGAAGCTGAAGGTAATCTACAAACACTGCGTCAACACCGAATTCAAGCTCAAGTTTACGGCATTTAGACCTGACTTCCGAGATATGCTGACCGGGCATATCATCAATAAAAATATCAGCATCATAAAGTGCTGCCATAGCATCCTGACATTTCATAAAGTCATCTCCCTGCAGATTTCCCATACGAAGATCCATAAGATTTACACCGCTCTGAAGGGCAATAAGCCTATCGGCAAGCTGATCCTTGCCCATTTCGAGTGAAAAGATAGCGACTTTCTTTTTCACAACAACTGCCATATGCCTGGCAACCTCAAGCATAAATGAAGTTTTACCAACCGAAGGACGTGCTGCGATAATTACAAGGTCATTTTTATGGAAACCACCAAGCATTGCATCAAGGCTTTTGAATCCAGTAGCAATGCCTCGAAGCCCTCCTCCACTCTTTTGCATCTCCTCATACCGCTGAGTGCTCTCCATCAAAACCTCTTTGATGTGAGAGAAACTTTTGTTTTGAGACTTTTGAGAGATAGAAAAAATCTTCTTCTCTACTTCATCCACAATATCCTCAAGCTTCTTTCCCTCATCCATTCCCATACCTACAAGATCAGCAGACATTGCAATAATTCTACGCCGAAGTGAAGCCTCTTTGATTATCTTTCCATAAAACTCAACATTAGTTGTAAGAGGAAGAATAGAGACAAGATCGTACAAATATTGTTCTCCACCAACCTTAGTAAGATTTTTGTTTTTTGTAATGAAAGACTTAACAGTAACGATGTCTACAGCACTGGAAAGCTCAAATAGCTCAATACATGATCCGTAAATAATCTGATGAGCTGGATCATAGAAATCTTCACCCTGAAGCATCTCTGCTGCCTTGATTAATGCATCCCTATCGATTAAAACCGATGAAATAACGTTTCTTTCAGCATCAAGGTCATATGGTGGTTTGATTCCTTGTGACATGTTTTAGTTTAAACCTCGAAGTAATATAGCTCTGTAGTATTTTCAATTCTATCCAGCTCTTCCTTAGTTATTTTATAAGGCTTTTCAGTAATATTCATTCCGGTAATATCTTTTTTAACTTCTTCTAATGGCAGAAGAGCTAATTTAACATCTTTTGAATCTTGCTCGGCAAAGCCATGAAGAATACAGACCTTAGGAGTAATTTTTTGAACAAATTCATGAGCATCTTTAGGTGATAAATTCATACCGCCACCTGCCCCAAGAATTACAATATCTACTGATTCAAAAAAGTCTACTGGAATTGAGTCCAATTTAGTAACAAATGATACCACCCCAATAGTAATTTCCTCGC
>JAYTAQ010000019.1:0-5477 GCA_043737415.1 bacterium | reverse complement strand
AGAAAATATAGCCAAAGCTCATACTTAGGAGGAATTATAGCTATATTTTCTGCTTGCAATAAGGTTTTCTCACTCAGGATATAAGGTCATTTTCCTATACCACAATTGGTCAAACTCTCTAATTGATCAGATTAAACCTAGCCTTAGCTACTTGAAATACCAAAATCTTTCTATATCTAACGCAGAAGACTACATTTTTTTGCAAAGTGAGGATGTTTTGATTTTAAATTTTGCTGATAGTTACAATGGTATTGCTTCTACGGTTCCAGGTTTTTCTACAGCAATTGTTAGCAAAGATTCTGACCTTGATTATGTCATGGCTTATATTTTTGCTAACGCATTTTCGTTTGCTGGAATGAAGAAATCCAATCTTAAGCGTATTATTATAGACGAGGATATTAAGGCGGAGTTTGAAAAAAGAGTATACAGCCGACTAGTTTCTATTGATAATTTCAATACAACAAAGATAACATCATCGAGGGTAAAAATTCAAATTCATCAAATTGTATCGGATGCCATCTCTGAAGGTGCAGACCTGATTTTAGGAGGCGATGATTTCGAAAATGATAATTACAACAATGTTATTTTAAACAACGTTACAAGAGAAATGAGAGTTTTTCAGAAAAGCTTTTTCGGTCCAGTGCTTCAGCTCACATATACTTCTTTTGAACCTAAAATCCTAAATAAAATAATAGATCAACAGCCCTCAAGAGGACTAGTACTTTTCTCAAATGACAATAAGTTTGTGTCACTACATCAATCGTGCTTTAGAGGACGGGATCATGTTATTAGACCCGTGGATAATGAGAGAAATATATCAGGAATTATCGAATATAATCCTTCTCTGGAAACAATGTTCAAAATGCTCGGAATCAAGGGTGAGTGATCTTTATTTATTTTCAATTACCTGAGTCAAAAAAAGCAAAAAAAACTACTTCTTTGAAACATTAGGAGCCTTAAAGTACTTACCCTTCATTTCTGTCCTAAAACCCCAGCTTTTTGCTATATCCTCACGCAAGTCTTCAAGTGTGATTTTTTTCCTACTTAGGGTTGAGCTTTCTCCCTCTACATCAACTGCTTTTATCTCATTAAACATGGAAAGTATACTATCTAAATCTTTCTCGAAATCATCAATATTATCAACATTAAACTTGATAGATTTAAGGATATTTTGAATTTTTTCTTTTTGCTCAATCATTAATGCTACTATTATAATATTTATGGGTCCTATTAACTAATTATTTATTTAGTAACTGCGTCAGTTAGGGCTGGAACATAGTAGACTAATTCTATTAATTTGCCATTTCTTTCGGCTTGACATACAAAAACATAAACCGGCTGTATATAGGTTGTATTCACTACATCTTCATACATCTGAAGTTGTATTTTATATAGCTGAAGTCTGTTTATTCCAGTTAGGTCATCCAAACTTACCGGGACTTTTGTGTCCCAATCGGCTACAGAGATCAAATATTTATTATTTTCTTTAACTTCATCGAATGCAGCCTTAGGGGTTTTGACGTTGTAAGTCTGAATGCTTTTATCTGGTTTTTCTTTTGATCCGATTGGCCAATTATAAAGACTGAGTTCAACAATGTTATCTTTCACCAGAGTATTTTTTTGTAGAACAGCCGGAAAAATAAGATAATTGTTAGAGTAAAGATAGTTTGGATAAGCGGCAATCGTGCTCGCAGTAGTAAGTGATTTGAAAAGATTACTATATTGCCTTATTGCATTTAGCCTAATAAATTGTCCTGATTTTGGGTCTCCGGAGAAAACAAACTCGTTCTTGGCTTTATCAAAATTAAGATATTCTAAAGTAAATTTATAGTCTTTAAAATCAGTAATAATACCATAGGATTTAAGCGCCTCACTAAAATACTGGCTCATTGAATCAGATTCTCCAATAACAATTGGGTCGCCAGTTGTTGGTGACTGTTTCTTTAATGCACTGTTTTTGTATTTGATTAAAAGATATTGACCGTTGATTTCGATATCTTTGTTGCCTTCGCTCCACACCTGAGTGGTAGAAGTTGATTGTACCGGCTCTTTAAGGAATCCAAACGCTTTTGCAATTCTTCTGGGTGTTTCAGTTGTATTTAAATCTATTGGAATCTCCTGGATTTTGTATACATTTGCAAGTGGTGATCTTGTTGATTCCAATGGATAAGTATTTGAGGTATCAAAACTTCCATTTAAAGTTATATTTCTAAATTCCTGAGGCTTAAATCCAGGCGGTACATTAAGAGGTGTTAATGTAAGCTTGTCGATTGCCCCGAAACCTAGTTCAGGCTTATAGTCGGATACACTAGAAATAGTAGTAGTAAATTTTTTAGTTACAAATTGGAAAATCCGGAAACCCGAGCAAATGAATACCAATAAACTAACAACTAATAATGTTCTCTTAGTCCAGTAAACGCTGGTATATAAACTCACGAGTTATTCTAGCATAGAGTTATTCAATTTTGAATTTAAATACTTAATTCTAAATTCATTTTGTCCCCCTATACTCATAATATTCAAAGACAATTTAACATGTCTTTTAATATTAATGGTTTATAATGTCATTTGTAGCACAATTATAGAATCATCTGCTATTACTGGATATACAAAAAAACGATTAAGATAGTAGTTTAGAATCGTAAAAACCGGTTTGAAAACCACAAACTACAATCAATATATCTGAACAGTGAATATGATGATTAAAAAAGATATAATAATGATTAAGACTGATCAAAAATAAAATTGTCAAGACTTTTATTTTTGCTAGTTTTATTTATTATGAGGAAGATTTTAGAGCAATAAATATAGTATTATCATATGAACTTAGGCGAGCTGAAAAAGTCAGAATTAACACAAGATTCTCAAAATAAGAGAAAAGAATCATTTAATTCAAAATCCTTGAATATTAATATCAACCTTGACACTCCGCAAAAGCGATCGAGACATTCATCTGGCGAAATACGCAAAGTCCAAACAAAAACTGTAAAGCCAAAAACAAAAGGTAGGTTTAATTTTATTAAATCTCATAAAATTTTCTCAGCATTCCTAATATTATTAGTTTTACTTGGATCATTTTATGGTGCTAAAATTCTGGAATTAAGGAAGACAGGTTTGAACATAGGGGTGCTTGATCCTATTAAGTCTGCTATCAGCGCTGTTTCTGCGCCTAACGAAACTGCTATCAGTGGTTTAAATAAAACTAATGGTAAAACTAATTTCGTCGTTTTAGGAGTTGACGCCCGAAAAGGTAATGAATCATATTTAACTGATTCAATTATGTTACTTTCTTATGACCATGAAACAAATAAGATGGCTCAAATCTCTTTCCCTCGAGACCTGGAAGCGAAGTACATCATAAATGATAGATCATACGACACAAAAATAAACTCTGTTTTCCCAAATACAATGGCTGAAACTAAGTCATTAGATCAAGGCTTCAAAAACTTGGGAAAAGCTATTGAGGATATCTCAGGAATGCCAATTCATTATGGAATGATGATTAATTTTGGTGGATTCAAAGAAATTATTGATACCTTAGGAGGAATTTCAGTTGATGTAGAAAACTCATTTAGTGACTACACCTATCCAAACGATAATGACACAGGTGTTATAAGTGTTTCGTTCAAAAAAGGGGTTCAGACTTTGAATGGAACCAAGGCTTTACAATACTCTCGTTCGCGCCATTCATTGGACAGTGGAGAGGGAAGTGATTTTATGAGAGCTAGAAGGCAGCAGAAGGTAATGATCGCTATTAAAGATAAATTTATTAGCTCTGGTCTTTTCAATAAAGCTGACTCCATTAATCAAATAGTCTCAACTCTCGGCAATAATATTAAATTTTATAATATCAACGGTGATAATATTAATACAGCTATTCAATCAAGAGATTTATTGAAAGATGTCAAAACTTTTTCAATGGTTATTGATCCAACCTTCGGAAGTTTTACTAATCAGTTACTAATTAGCTCAGATAAAGGCGGTTCATTAGGATCTGCAGTGACTCCAACTGATTCAAAAACTGGATACTCAGAAGTTAAAGATCTTATTCAGTTCTATATAGCAAACTCATTCCTTCTTGAGGAAAAGGCTGTTCCAAGAGTTGTTTGGACTAATCCAAAAAGATATAACGACTACGTTAAATTTAAGCAGGAATTTTGGGATTTAAATCTCAAATTCGAATTCAATGATAATTTAGTTCGAGTTGCCGATGCTGCTGGATCAACACAAATTGCTATTCCTTCGACATCACCAACGGAATCGCCAAGGACAACAGGAACAATCTACGTTTTAGGTACAAATAAAGATAAGAGCGTAGAGTTTTACAAAAAAAAGTTTTCAGAAGATAAAATTGATCTTAATGTAAAACCTGGAACTGAGCTTCCCAAAGAGCTTGAGAGACTTAGGGATGGGACTGATATTATGATTGTTGTTGACTAGGAAAAGTCGGTAAACCGTTTGGTTTTTCAGGACAAGACGGTGTCTTTGGATTAAATATAATTCATATAGCCGCTTGATCTATTGAGGCCAAGTTTAGTCATTGGTTTACTCAATTTCATCATGAACGAACTTTTACAGAAACCTCACTCAAATAAGGTTTAAAATTCAACCAACATTAGTCCAAACTTGCTGGACATCATCAATCTCTTCAACCTGGTCAATGAATTTTTCTACTTTTTCCGAATCCTCTTCGCTTAGGCTAACAGTAGTTGCTGATACCTTGATAAGTCCAGCATCTGAAGCTTTATATTCTTTCTGTTCAATAAATTTACGAATATTGTAAAGCTCTGAATATTCGGTTTCAATTTCAATGCCTTCCTCTTCAATAATTATGTCGAGAATTCCAGATTTATCGATTAATTCAAGCTCAAAGGCTTCAATATCTTCTTTTGGAATCTTATGAGCCTTGACTTTGCTATTCCACTTCAAATTATCTCTAATCACTCGTTCTTCAAGCGATTCTATTTCTAAAAAAACTCTTCCAATGGTTTTAAACTGCCATGAAACAGATCCTACTTCAGCTATTCGTCCACCAAGTTTCTCAACTTTTGATTTTAATTCTCCTATTGTTCTATTTCTGTTGTCAGTCATACAATCGATAATAATTGCAACATTAGCTGGGCCATACCCTTCATAGGTGATCTCCTCGATTTTTACAGCACCGGATGCAGCTCCAATACCTTTTTTTATTGCTCGCTCAACATTTTCGTTAGGCATATTGGCAGCTCTGGCTTTATCGATACCAAGTGCCAATGAAGGATTCATATCAGGATCTCCACCAGAGTTTTGGGCAGAAACTGTAATCATCCGTGCTATTTTTGTGAACTCTTTTGCTCTAGCTGAATCTGTTAAACCCTTTTTTCTCTTAATTGTGCTCCATTTGGAATGACCTGACATATAGAGGCATTTTACAACTAGAATGAAGATTGCTCAACCCGCTACTTTAAACTCCGTGACTTTTAAGCTAGGATTAATTG
>JAYTAQ010000018.1:0-13360 GCA_043737415.1 bacterium | reverse complement strand
TTCATCCTTTGTAGATACGCTTTTTTTAACCAAAGTTCCATCACTAAAAACACCTGCATCTTTTGAAATAATAAAATCTGCAATCGAAGTTTTTAAATAATCAAAATCTTCTGTTTTAAATCGAGTCTGACCTATAACAAGTCGCCCGCCACAGTCATTATATTTCTCGCATTGATTAGAAACCTTATTTATGTCATTTTTCCATTTTTGTGTTGAGATATGAACCTCAAATCCCATATCAGGAGTAAAAAGGGTAATGTTATTTTGTTCTAAACGCTCATCTGATGTAAAATCATTTTTAGCATACCATCTTTCCGGAAATTCAAATATGAAATCAGACTTTGGATCATTGTATTGTGTATAAATTGTATTGATTTGATCAATTGGAGATTTGGAAATTGTAGGATTTCGAATTTGCATGCGGTAAATAAAACCTGCAAAAAGAATTAGAAGGCTGGAAAATATTAGAATGATTGATTTCTTGAAATTTAATAGATTTTTTTTCATTATATATTGCTTACTTCTATAAAATACGTTCTTGGAAATTTTTTGCTAATTAAGCTATATTCTGCCAGTTTGCCATCATAATATCCACGCCACCCCCTTCCGAATCTCTCTGTATTTGTGTAGGTATCGTTAACTAATATTTTATCATCAGTATAACCAACTATTAATGCAATATGACCAAAATCGGAATCCGAAGAGTCGCCATATGCAAATATAACCGGGTTTCCTCTATCTATAGATTTTTTGATTATATTAATATCACTTAAGTTGTTGCCAAGCATTTTCGTTTTTAGACCCATATTATTTTGAAGATATGAAGTCATGCCTGATACATAAGAATAATTACAGGTACTTTGGCTTGTTACAGCAAAGGCTCCAGTATAGAGTGAAGATTTTTTAGTGGTAGTGTTGTAGTCACTACAATTCTGCTTTATCCCATGAAATATGTCATCATACATATACTTTTTTAGTGAGTGATCATCGTCTTTGTAATCGAGTTTATCAAAATAACCGGCACTCATAACGACGCTAGCAGCCCCACACATTTTCCATCCCCCGTCAGGATATGTAACAGGGGTTGGCTCAAGGCTCTGGTTAAAATACGGGACGTTAAGTATCTTTGCAGCCTGTCCATTTAGGTTCTGATACTCAGGCTTGTCTATGCTAATTGTGTTGCTAAAAATGCTTTGTAATCCTGTATTTCGTCTAGCATCTTCCTTATTTTCTCCAGAGTAGTTAATTGTTACTCCCTCAACATCAAATTCACCAAATAAGCTGGTTTTAGCTTTTACCATATCTCCCACTCTTAATTTATCGGATAGGGGAGTTATAAATTTAAATTTCCAGTCAGGATTATCATTCCAGAAACTATCAATAAATTGTCCATTTTCTTTAAATATCGATACCATTACGTTCTGGACATCGATAGTTTTTATACCTTTATCTTCTTTCACCCTCCATTCTTGTTCTTTTTCTCTCAAACAGTTTGTTTCTACCAAAAATGCTTTCCAGCCACAAACTTTTTGGTTATTTGTTCTCCATGCTGACAGAGATGGAATTCCCATTTTATTTTCAATGCATTTTGCATCATTAGTGCTTAAATAAAATCCAATACTACAAAGTTTCCTTGCTTCATTGTATGTCGAATTGTCAACATAAATATGCCCTGAAAGAGTGAAATGTTTAGGTATATCAATACCATAAATTTCGACTTTATTGTCAAAAGTAGAGAATGTATATGTTAAAACGGGATTTGGAACTCTATAGTTTGTGAAAGTATATTCCTGAGTGTTTCTGTTTATAGTTAGTTCAAAAGAAGTTGGTGATTTTTTTTCATTAATGTCTCTATATACTTCGTAAGAATAGTTATATGGTGAGGTTTTACTTGAACCATTAAGATCTCCCAGTCCTCTAACAATTTCCGGAGTTAGAATCGTTTTTATAGTTACTTCTGATAAGTTTTGAGCAGTATCTTTAAGTTGTACAGTAAATTTATATTCATTGCCATAATTCCAATTTTCCACCTCATTTAGCACCTGCTGTTGAGACGACAGGAATCCTTTATTAACACTGTTTGCGAAAATTTGAGTACCCGGCTCTCCTGAAATTTTTAAACAGATATTATTGCCGCAAATAAATGGTTCAACAATTGGTTTAGCCGGAGGTGTAGTATCACGGGTAAATTTCAATGTTTTCACCTGGCTGGCATTACCTGCTGCATCAATTGATTGAATATTTATTATGTACGTTCCGTCAAAATTAATATTGCTAAGTAGTCTAGAGCTTCCATTGATAGGTGTTTTCCAAAGTCTGGATTCTTTAACTTTACCAGTTGGATCGATCAATGAGTATTTGATATCAGAAAAACGCTCTGTTTTGGTATCTAATATGAACTTATTCTCTTTTGTAAGTGGATTTGTGATTAAAGATGTATTGTTAGCAGTTAAATTTACATCGGGAATACGTGGAGCAATAGCGTCGTGGTAAATGACTACTTTTGCTGAAAAAGGTGAAGTCTTTCCGTTAACATTAATTGCTCGGACCTGAAAGGTATAAGAATTTACTGGTACTCCTGAAATATTGTTTTCTCCTTTGTCAGGAAAAGTAAAAGTGTAGGAGAAATTACAGGAATTCGAAGTTGAATCATCACATTTAGGTTCAAAAATACCAACAGATTTATCGTTAACAAAAATTTCTACCTTGTGCTCTTTTTCAGATTTACCAGTAATCGTTAAGGACTTAGATTTAATAACATGGAATGGAGTAAGTCTGCTCTTTTCTGGTTTCAGTCCATCAGCAAGAACTCCGTCGTTAGCATCCCATCCAGTTTTATCTATTATTGGAATCTGCAGAGTTGTGGCATCTGTAATTGTTGTCGAAACAACATTGCTCCAACTAGAAGTATTGTTTGCAGAGTCTCTAGATTTTATTCTAAAGTAATAAGATTCTCCCGGAATTAGTATTGAACTTTGTACGTTAAAGACTGGATTCTCCAACTGCCATTCTTGCCCATTAATAGAGTTTAGAATGGTCGAAAACAAGGGATCTGTGGAAGATTGCATCGAATACGAAATACTTGCCTCTGGCGAGAGGTTGTCGGTAGATTTGCCAGCTGAAATTGAAATTTGACCAGATGTTATGTCAATCGAAGAACTTAAATTGTTGGTAAAAGGAGTTTCTGGAGGGCTAGAGTCAAATGTTACAGCCCTTTCTTCTGAGTACTGGCCAAATATTCCTGCTTTGTCTATAGAACGGGATTTCCACTGATAAACCCCATCAGTGAAAGCTCCTGTCCAGGAAACTGAACCTGCACCAATTATTGGTTCAGAAGTCATTACCATAGTGCCATTTTGGAAGAAATCAATATAGCTTTTTTCAAGATCTCCTGGACTTGGGTCGTTATCGCCGATGCCATTTAAATTAAATGTAGTAGTAATTTGATCAGAACAAGTTCCGGTTGGGGGATCTATTGAACTATCACAATTACCGCTAATAATTGCTAGGTTTTCTGGTGATTGTAAAACTGGTGTGTTCGGTGCGTTGTTCTGGATATAGGAGATTATTAATTTGGGATTGTATTTAGGAAGGCAGAAAGAATCACTCTCTTTTGAACAGAATACAGCACCTGGATCATTTAAGTTGTTGGTTGGACGAATGATAAGACCATTGTTGTTAGATAATAATTGAGAGATTAATGTTGGAGATATATTTATAGTCTCTTCTCTAATTAATCCTGGGTCTTGAGTATGAAAATTAGCAATGACTGCTGTTCCATAATTGCCTTCAAAAGTGGGGCCTGGAAATGCCACAGCTTCATTCCATGGTGAGGTGATTCTGCTTACTGTTAGGTTTAAGTCAGCATTTGAACCATAATGATATAATTTTAATGTTGCACTTGTTGGAAGTGTATTTGAGGGTAGTCTTAGATCAAATTTCAGTACAGAAGAAGAATTCTGGTATATTGGTGGGCATCCTTCTGTAGGACTACAAATAGTATTATCAGTATATTTTCCAACGAAGAGCATTCGTCTATTGCCTGAAGATGTCGAGCTGGAGACAAAAGCATCCTGACTTGGTGTTAATTCTAGAATCTGAGCTGCTTTTGTGTTTTCTATAAAAACTAAAGGTAAGCAAGCAATTATTAATACAAAAACATTTAAGAGCTTTGAGCTGTTTTTGTATACAAATTTGTTTTTATTATTGAACCAAGAGGAGCCCATAGGTATAAGTTTTAAATTATAACCTCTATGATACTTGAAAAAAACGGATTTGCAATGAGTCACACATACCCACCAAGACTAGTTACGCTCACTTTTGTTTCTATCCTCAAACTCAGATTCAGAAACACTGTCTTCGTGCTTTACCTCAGTATAACGCATTTCCTCAGCTTGTTTTTCAAGAATATTTCGTTCAGATTCTGTTAACGACATTTTCTCAATAACAGCAATAAGTTCATTGTTTGAAAACTGAACATATCCAGCATCTATTCTAATTTTAATTTTGTCGCCGTCAGATTTTTCTAAAATTACTTCGCCAGCCTTAAGCACAACAATAACTGGAATATGGTTATCAAGAATCTGCATATCTCCACTAGTTGAAGGAAGATAAACAGATTTAGATTGAACTTTATCAAATAGTTTACTTTTTGCTGTATAGATAGTTACCAACATAGCTTTTCAATTAATTATAACAGAAATTGTACCAAGGTTGTGTTGATATATTCCGCTAAATATCAATTATTTGCTGTTTCTCAAATTATACGATTCTAATTTATATAGTGTAAAAAAGTGAGGACTTATTGAAAGGTATTAAATTAAAACTCAGTTTTTCGTTGATCTGTTGAAGTTCATTTAATACCAACAACATTAAACCTGAGCTTTTTCATATTCTTCAATAACTTCAGTGATTCCACCTTTCATATAGAAAGCATCTTCTGGAAGTGCGTCAAATTCGCCGTTTAAAATTCTCTCAAATCCATCAACAGTTTCGTCTACTTTTACGAATTTTCCTGGTCTACCAGTAAACTGTTCTGCAACAAACATTGGCTGAGTAAAAAATCTAAGTACCTTTCTAGCTCTACTCACTGTTAGTTTATCTGTTTCAGAAAGTTCTTCGACACCTAAGATGGCAATGACATCCTGTAAGTCTTTATATTTCTGTAATGTTCTAAGAACCTTTTGAGCAACGTTGTAATGTCGTTCTCCAACGATTTCTTGAGTCAATGCAGTCGATTTGGAAGATAATTGGTCAATAGCTGGAAATAAACCCTGTTCCGCTAAAGCTCTGGTTAGTGTGATTGTTGAATCAATATGGGAGAAAGTTGTAGCTGGAGCTGGATCGGTATAATCATCAGCGGGAACATAGATTGCTTGTATAGAAGTTATTGAACCATTTTTTGTAGAGGTGATTCTCTCCTGAAGTTTGCCCATTTCTTCGGCAAGAGTAGGCTGATATCCAACCTCTGAAGGTAGTCGACCAAGCAAAGTCGAAACCTCAGATCCTGCTTGAGTAAATCGGAAGATATTGTCTATAAAGAATAAAACGTCCTTGCTTTGTTTATCCCTAAAATGCTCAGCAATCGTAAGGCCAGAAAGCGCTACACGAAGCCTTGCTCCTGGCGGTTCATTCATTTGACCAAATACTAGCGCTGTTTTATCTAAAACGCCTGAATCCTTCATCTCAAAGTAAAGGTCGTTGCCCTCGCGAGTTCGCTCTCCAACCCCTGCAAATACCGAGTAACCTCCGTGAGATGTAGCAACATTGTAGATTAATTCCTGGATAATTACCGTTTTACCAACTCCAGCTCCTCCAAAAATACCTACCTTACCACCTTTGATGAATGGTGAAATTAGATCTATAGCTTTTACACCTGTCTCGAAAATCTCAAGTTCAGTAGATTGTTCCTCCATAGTAGGAGCATTTCTGTGAATTTCGCTGAATTCGTTAAAATTATCCTCTGACTCTCTTCCATCAATTGAGTTACCCAAAACATCAAACATTCTACCTAATGTTTTGTCTCCAACCGGCATTGTGATTGCCTTTCCCGTGCTTTTGATTTCTTGACCACGCTTAAGTCCATCTGTGGTATCCATTGCTATACATCTCGCGATTCCGCCAGCTAAAAGCTGCTCCACCTCAAGTGTTAACTCTGTTTTAACAAGAGGATTAGTGTTAATAACCTTTAAAGCCTCATAAATTTTTGGGGTATAGTCGTCGAATTTAACATCCACAACTGGACCTAGGATTTGAATAATTTTGCCGGTCATACTTACTCGGATTTTATAACAAAATGGCTAAAATGGCTACTATTTTAGGCCTTAATATTATCTTTTGCAGGTGGATGGGGCGGTTTTAGTTTGTCCTTATTAACAGGTGTTCCAAATCGCCTTCTTGAGCTTTCAATTATTTTCTCACTATGTCCAGAAACGTTTTTAGGTAGAGGTAATGTGAATGCCTGGAAAGGCTGGGTTGTCTGCGAATCAACAGATAATCTCAGTAGCATTTGATATTTTTCAAGAGATGATAAATCCTCTGGAGTGACATCAAGTTGACCAAATTCTCTGCTCAATATCAGCGCATCTTGTGCACCGACACTCAAGGTCATTAGAGTTCCTACATTACCCAAAATAGCATTAATAACTTCAGGATCGATTTGGTTGATATACTGGTTGGCTAAGGTTAGAGCAAGCTTATATTTTCTTGATTCAGAAAGAATTTTGATAAAAGACGAAGTAGCAAAGTTCTGAAATTCGTCTACGTAAAGGTAGAATGGGCGCCGTTCTGATTCAGGTAAATAAGCGCGATTCATTGAAGCTATCTGGATTTGTGTAATAATCATTGATCCAAGCAAAGTTGCGTTATCTTCACCGATTTTACCTTGAGAAAGATCACAGAGAAGGATCTTTCCGGTATTCATAATATCCTCAATCCTAACTTTAGATCTGGGAGAGCTAATAACTTTTCGGATTAATGGAGATGTTACAAATTGACCTACTTTATTTAGAATTGGAGAGATCGCTTCAGTAACCTGTTTTGGATCCATCCGATCAAATTCTTTCTCCCAAAACTGTTTCAGTATCGGATCCTCAAGATTATCAACAGCTCTCTTTCTGTAATTTTTATCCAACAGCAACGTCAAAACATCACTCAAAGTAGCATTTTCCTGATTCACAAGAGTGAAAAGCACGTTTCTCAAAATATACTCAAGTCTCGGTCCCCACGAATGACCGTACAGTTTATAAAAAATCGAGATAATACCCGATACCATAAGCTCTTTCTGACTATTATTGGGAATATCAAGAATGTTGAGTGGATAGGCGTATTCAGGATCAGCCGGGTTAAAGTAGCATACATCCTGGATTCTCTTTTTCGGGATAAACTCCATGATGTGTTTGACTGTATCGCCGTGAGGGTCTAAAACAGCTACTCCATGTCCTTTTCTAATGTCATCGATAGCCATATTTTCCAAAAGTGTAGATTTACCGGTACCCGTCTTTCCTACAATATACATATGCTTCAAACGATCAGAATTCTTTACTCCAAAAATTGCATCTGCATTCTTAAACTTAGTTTTTCCAAAGAAAGTTATGGAATTCTTTTCTTCCTCAGTCATTTCTTCAGTAACAATTGGAAGGTTAGCTGGAGATTCAATTGTAAGATTCTTACCCCAAATTATATTTGGAATACTGACTTGAGGAGTCGGCAAGTGCCAAATTGATGAGATTTCTAAAGTATTTAGTATTGCTGATTTGCCTCCAGGCTTGTGGCTATTGATTGCATCAAGCAATTTATCTTTTTTTAATCGACCAGGCTCTTTTGCTATTAGTGAGTTTCCAGAAGCTTGAGCGTACACATTAAATGCACTGTAGAAAAGATTTAAATTAGATTCATTATTACTTAGAATTCTAATGTAAGTATTAAATCCCTGATGCTTAACTTTCTCCTGAATTAGAGCTATTTCGTTTCTTTTTTGCTGGGTTTGAGACAATCCCTCTGCAACTTTTGCAAGTGAGTCAATATATGCCAAAGCACTATTCTGCCAAGCACCCGAAGTCGGAACAAGTACTATCTGCAGCCAGAAAACAGCTTTGGGATCACTTGATCGTGATATAGCAGAGAGTAGAGAAGCCATCGGATCAACTCCTTTGAACTGATCCATTGTTTTTATTGATATATAGTCACTTTTGGAAGGAATTAATTCATAAACGTATGGACTTCTGAATTTAAAACCTGGCACCTCCGTTATTTCTGCTTTTGGGTATTGAGCTAATAGCTGGTTTGTCAGATGATCTAGTTCCTCTTCTTCAACAGCGACTATAAAATGTATACGTTGTTTTGCAGATAAAATATTAAACGAAAAAGATTTGCCGGGTTTTTTATTAAAAATGTCAAAAAAGCTCGATTTACCAGCCAATCCTGCAAGGCTTGAAAAAAGTGCCAATCCCTGTTCATAGGTGTACTCGTTGTTTTTAGGTACTTTTACAGCAAGATATTTCATCAATTAATTTATAATACATGATTTAGGAATTGTTGTGAAAAAAATGAGTTTTAATGGGAAAAGGGTATCGTTGGAGGTTATGGTGTATAGCGGGGTTGTGTGGCACTTAGCCATAGTTGCGCATTGCAACAAAATACCCGCACACCGGTTACTTCCTCAGATACCCTCGCCCCTTTTGTTTACTCCTTTGTTTTGTTATGGAGCCTGAGATAGTAGAATCCACCTACAATGATGATCGACAAGCAGAACCCAGCTGTTGCGGTCAGGAAAGATGTGAATCCAACAAACAGCCAACTTCCGAAGATTGCCGCGAGAGGTGGGATCATCGCAAGGATGACAGCTGTTTGTTCATTAGCCTTAACCCAGGTTTTAGTCTTGATCAACCGTGGTGAGCTACTGATTTGATACACGATTACTGTGTAAGCCGCTCCTGCTAGAAACGCGATGACCGCTGGAATGAGTAATTCATTACTCATCTAAATCTCCTTGATACTACTGCAACTCCACATGAGCGCATGCGCCTTTCTACAGAATAGAAAAGCGGCTGCGCTCACTAGAATTGTTCAATGGAGAACAAAAGGGGCATTTAAGTGTTTTTTGTTAAGAACATACTCAAGTACGCATCGCACCTGTGCACTTGCCTCCATACAGCCTAAAAATGAATGGCAAGAGTTTTTATACTAAAGAATATATAAAAGCTCACAACATCGCACTAGATACTGAATGTGATTATATCATCTAAAGCCCTTAATGAGTAATAATTCATATGAAGCCATTATTAATTATATGACAAATTATTTAGCGCATTTGAAATCAAAGAATTGATCAAAAATTAAATTAATATTGAGCAATATTATTAATCTTTACACAAAAAATGAAGTAGAGAACGGTTGTAGGAATTAGATATTTGCACTGATTTCGCCCATCTGTTGGGTGATTTTAGCCTGGCGCTCTTTGTTCAATTTTAGTGTAAGTGAGGTAACCATGTTTTTTACGTTATCTGTGGCCTTTTTCATGGCAATCATCCGAGCACTATGCTCAGATGATTGAGATGATAGTATTGATTCATAAATTTCGAGGTCAATGTACAAATTCGAAAGGGAATCTAAAACAGTTATTGGATCGGGCTCAATAGAGTATTCAAGATAAGGTTTTCTTTCGCTTGTATCATTAATTAGTACATGCTCAGGAATTGAATCTATAGGAAGAAGCTTGAGTAGTTTAGGTTTAGAAACTCCGCTTTTGATAAAATCTGAATAAGCTATATAAATTTCCTCATACTCACTAAAATGCTCTTTAATATAATTAATTAGTGGTGAAATATTATCAAGATCAGGATTTTCGGGAATTTCGCCATAAAAAGCAATAATATCCTCTTTGAAATTACGTAAATACTTCTGAGAAAGCCTATTTACAGAGATAAAGTCAACTTCTTTTTTAACAGCATTTTTAAGCTTTAAAATCTCGTAAAACAGATTCGAATTTAATGAGCCGCATAGTCCTTTTTTGGACATTACCGAGACAATAAGTATTTTGTCTGAGTTCGTCTTTCTGAAAAATTTAGGCAATTCTCTTTGGCTAGCAGATTCTAGTTCAGATTTTGTGTCCAATTTGATTACTTCAGCAATATTTGTCATTAACTCACGAACTCCGGTTCTTAAAAAGCGTGAGTTTGTTAAAAAATCCTGCGCTTTCTTTTGTCTCGCTGCAGAGACCATTTCAAGGGCCTTGGTAATCTGGCCAGTATTTTTTGTAGAGTTTATTTTGATTTTTAAATCAAGTAAGCTTGCCATGGATTATATGAAGTATTGTAGCATAAAGAGCCTTAAGGTTGAAAACTACTTTGGTAGGATTTTGATAGCAGCTAGAGACTAATCGGATGTTTTGTTATTATTCAAGTATGAAGAAAGTTTTGATTACTGCATGCAATCTTCCTGATCTTGATGGAGTTGGGTGTGCTTACGCATACGCAGATTACCTTCGAGAAATAGAATCAGGAAAAAAATTTATCGTAAAGTTCGGGAAAGGCCTGATTATTGAGCCAAAGTACGTGCTTGAAGAGCTTGGGATTACTCCAGAATTTATAGATGATGAAGAGCATTTTGACGAATTTATCATAGTCGACGCTTCAGAAACTAAAGGGATACCATCAATTGTCCGTTTTGAAGATGTGATAGATGTAATTGATCACAGGACGTATCCAGATTACCCATCTTATCCAAACGCTAAGTTTCGTGTAGAGCCAGTTGGCGCTGCAGCAACACAAATTGCAGAATATTTCTTTTTTAATCGAGAAGTAAAACTAACTTCAAAAAACGCTACGTTATTACTTTGTGCAATTTATTCGAACACTGTTAACCTCAAGTCCGACACCACAACATTCCGAGATCATAGAATGTGCGATTGGTTGATCACGTTAATGGATCAGCTTGATCTTGACTTGCCAAAGTTGATGTACGACTTCAAAACCGAGTATGTAAACGACAATCTTGAGGATGTATTAAGGTCAGACATGCATGATGACTGCAGCCAGTTTGGGCCGGGGATTACAGGTGTTATTTACCAAGTCGAGGTTGGATTCGCTACTAAGGTGCTTGCGAGAAAACAAGAAGTATTCAACTTGTTTAAAAAGATACATCCAACAAAGGATTATCAAATGCTGATAATCCAGGACGCTGCGATTGGAAAGACTACAATTATTACACAGTTTAAACCTGTTATGGATGCACTTCTTGATACCAACCTTAAAGGTAAATTAAGTGGTCAATTTACCTATGAAATAGAAGGTATCACAATGAGGAAGAGCATTAAAAAGGCTCTTGATGATAGATTGAAGTAAGCTTATACATTAACCCTGACAATATCCTCAAGCTCGATCTGTACAATAGAATTATCCACAGTGTCCCAGATTAAGAAAGTGCTGCGGTCGGTGACATGTCCGGAGATCTCTCCGGGGTTCGCTAAGATACATCCATTTTCTTGGCGCTCAAAAAGCTCGTTATGGTTATGACCGTAGAAAACAGCATCATAGTCACCCGATTTAGCTAATGATCTAGCGAAATCGGGGTGATGTGTTAAAAATATTTTCCTATTATCTACTTCTGCTGAACAAAAAGTTGTATCAGCTATCTGAAAAGCTCCTCGGCTTTCGCAGGATAATTTAGTAATTTTGGCTATCTCACCATCATTATTTCCCCAAACGGCAAATACAATAATTCCTGAATCGATGATTTGTTTCACAATATTAGGACTCATAAAATCCCCAAGGCAGTAAGCTCTGGTAATGTTTCTTTTTTTCATCTCACTAAGTGCTAGGCGGAGATTGTGTATGTTATCATGAATGTCGGAGAATACGGCGAGTTTCATGTTCTCTTTTTAGCAGAAAATGATATTTGTAGCTAGACTAAGGCAGTGTCTTTGTCATTCTGTTTAAAAAATATTTTACACAATACAATTTTTTTGTGATCTAAAGTCAATAGACAGGAACAACATTTTTCATATCTCAGCATTTAGATATTAAATGTTTGATGAAAAATCATCTACAAAATCTTTTGTGATTTTTTTTAACAATTCTTCAGTCTCATCTGTAAGCTTTTCCTCTGATCTTAATTTTGTTAACACTTCTGATGAAAAGTCAGATAGGAAGTCAAGATATTTGTTTCCAAATTCTGTAATTCTATCGACAGAAATACCGTCTGTATACCCTTTTGTAACAGCCCACAATAGTGCAACTTGTTTTTCAACAGGCAGACCAGAGTATAGGTTTTGTTTCAAAACTTCAGTTAGTCTCAGACCTGAATCAATTTTTCTCTGTGTTGAAGGATCAACCTCGACGCCGAACTGAGCAAATGCTTGCAGTTCTCTAAATTGTGCAAGATTGAGCTTTAATGGGCCTGCAACCTGTTTCATAGACTTGACTTGGGCATTTCCACCAACTCTGGACACTGAGATGCCTACATCAACAGCTGGCTTGATGCCTGAGTTAAATAATTCAGATCGTAAGAAAATCTGTCCGTCAGTAATTGATATTACGTTTGTAGGAATATAAGCTGAAACGTCGCCAGCTTGAGTTTCAATAATAGGTAGTGAAGTCAGCGACCCTCCTCCAAGCTCCTCGCTAAGTCTAGCTGATCGTTCAAGAAGTCTTGAATGAAGATAAAAAACATCTCCTGGGTAAGCTTCTCGTCCTGGAGGTCTCCTCATTAATAAAGAGATTTGTCTATAAGATCTAGCCTGCTTTGAAAGATCATCGTAAACAATTAAAGCATCATCGCCTCTCTCCATAAAAAATTCTCCAATAGCTGTTCCAACGTATGGAGCTAAATATTGAGATGTTGCAGAGTCGGATGCACCTGCAGTAACTATAATCGTGTATTGAAGAACGTTTAATTCCTTCAATTTAGCAACCAAATGAGCTACTTTAGCCAGTTTCTGTCCAATCGCAACATAAATTGAATAAACTTTTTTGCCTTTTACCTCACCAGCATCGATTTTTTGATTTATTTTTCCCTGATTAATAATGATATCTAATGCAAGAGCAGTTTTACCTGTCTGTCTATCACCTATGATAAGTTCTCTCTGTCCTCTTCCAACAGGAATTAAAGCATCAATAGCAATAACTCCAGTTTGTAACGGTACTTTTACAGCCTGCCTTTGAATTACTCCATAAGCTTTTTTTTCTACTTCCTGTTTTTTGGAATTCTTGTGTACAATTGCTCCTAGTCCGTCTATAGCTTCGCCAGAAATATCGATGTTTCTTCCTAATAGGCTTTCAGAAACCTCAATGTTAAAAACTTCGCCAGTTGTAATAACTTTAGCTCCAGTTCTAATATCCATATCTTCATGCAAAAGGATAAT
>JAYTAQ010000017.1:0-2185 GCA_043737415.1 bacterium | reverse complement strand
GCCATAGAGGGAAGTTACCAGCAGTGTGCTCAATATAGACCGAAAGAAACCGTTCAAGCGATCCCATGAGCGCAAAATGGATCATAACTGGCGTTTTTTCTGTACCGTCGCTATCTGTATACGACAAACCAAATCTTTTTGGCTGAACAAAGTCCAACTGGGGAGTAGCAAGCTGGTGCTCTCGACCAAGTGCATCCTTTACCATAAAGTCCATTTTTGGTCCGTAGAATGCTGCTTCACCCTCGGCAATAAAATAATCAAGTTTATGTGACTTGGCAAGTTTCTCAAGAATACCTTGAGCTTTCTCCCAATCTGCATCTTCGCCGTGATATTTCTGCTTATTTTCTGGATCTCTAAAAGATAATCGAGCCTTGAAAGTCATTCCAAGCTTTCCATAAAAGAGATCAACAATTTTAATTAATGTTGAATAAATATCATCAATTTGTTCAATTGTACAAAAAATATGGCTATCATCCTGAGTAATAGCTCGAACTCTAGAGAGTCCACCTAGTTCTCCAGCTTTTTCATCACGATAAACGGTAGTTGTCTCCAAATATTTAATAGGTAAATCTCGGTAGCTTCTCTTTTGTGAAGCATAGATTTGCTGATGATGAGGGCAATTCATTGGCTTCATCACTAATTCATCGCTAGTTTCCTGGCTTTTTACAAGAAATAATTCGTCACCAAATTTATCCCAGTGTCCTGACATTTGGTAAAGATCTTTTTTTGTAATATGAGGAATCCATACCTTTTCAAAACCCTCATCTTCACGTAATCTCTGAGAGAACTTATTCAATTCCTCTCTTAAAAAAGTGCCCTTTGGAGTAAACAATGGCAATCCAGAACCCACTAGTTCAGAAAAAGTGAACAAATCAAGCTGTTTACCAATCCTTCGGTGATCACGCTTTTTAGCTTCTTCTACTAGTTCCTCGTATTCTACAAGCTCAGCCTTTGTTTCAAACGCTAGACCATAGACTCTCTGCATCATCGGTCGCTTCTCATCGCCTCTCCAATAAGCTCCAGCGATATGAGAAAGTTTAAATGCATCATCATTAATCTCAGAAGTATTTGCAACATGTGGACCTTTGCACATATCTACAAAATCTCCATCAGTGTAGAAACCTAGCTCTTCATCAGTTAGATCAGAAGCAAGTTCAGCTTTAAAGGGTTGATTGACTTTATAGAGATACTCGATAGCTGCATCTTTTTTCATCGAGCTACGTTCGAAGCTATAATCTTTGGCAAGAATTCGTCTCATTTCATTCTCAATAGCAGGAAGATCCTTTTCAGAAATTGGTTGTGTGAAGATAAAATCATAATAGAACCCATTATCTATAGCAGGACCAATACCCAATTTAACATCTGAATATAGATGCTGAATAGCCTGCGCCATTACATGAGAAAGTGAGTGTCTGATTTTATATACTTTTGGCTTGTCGCCATCGTTGTTTTGCTTATTTGCCATTGTTTTTTAAATTTAATTAATTAAAACCTAATTTCTAAAAACTAACAAGTTTCCAGAAAACAAGATTTAAATACAAAAAACGCCTCCATCACAATTGTGATCAGAGGCGTTTAAAACGCGGTTCCACTCTTATTACCATTGACTGGAAAATTTGAAGTATAAACATTTTTCTTCCAAGTTCAAGTAGTATCTTTGGACTCCCTATTCGTTTTTTTGTAATCTCGACTAACGAGACATGTTTTTTTTGCAATTTCACCAATATGCAAATCTCTTTTCAAAAATTTATTAAAATCACACTTTCCTTCACTTTGTCTAAAATGACCTAGCACCTGAAGCTTCGCAATTTGTACATTGCACTCGAGTCACAACTAAGCGAAATATGGTGAGCCATGCTGGACTTGAACCAGCGACCCCGGCCTTATAAGGACCGTGCTCTAACCAACTGAGCTAATGGCTCAAAATGCGCCCGAAGGCGCATAAGCCTTAATTAGGTGCTATTTTAGTTCCATCCTGTAACAAACATAATCTAACGTTACTTTCAATAACAGTTACACCAGTTTGAGTTATTCCACCAGCTGTATATTTACAAGGTAAACCAAGTTGACCTTGAGCCTCTCCTGTAATCTGTTTTTGAACTGTTGTAACAATTGCAAAGGCAGCTAAAGCAACTACAAGTCCTATAGCCGCATTAACAATAGATTTTAAACCGTTTTTTCTCTT
>JAYTAQ010000016.1:0-5544 GCA_043737415.1 bacterium | reverse complement strand
TTTAACTTGCTTGATCCTCACCAAAAAATGAAATATATCGACGGCTGCTATGTTTACGGGGCTAAGATGTTTAAAGAAGATCCTGAAAGCGAATCTAGTATAAAAGAAGTGAACAATACAATCTATAAATTAATTTTTAAAAAAGACATTGAACCTACAGAAAGAGAGAATCAAATATTTACTACATATCTTCAAACTCTTGAATGGAGTATAGAACATCAAAACGAAGCTTTTAAGAAACTTGGGATTATTTACGAAAGGCAGTTTCCTGAATCTGAAATCGCTGAGCATGGTGTTGAATTGGTAAAATCTCATATAGGAGATATTTTCAAAGAAGATGCTGGAGCTATTATATTTCCAGGTGACGATTATGGATTGAATAGATGGGTATTTATCTCATCAGAAGGCAATCCTACCTATTCTGCAAAAGATTTGGGACTCGCTTACAAGAAATTCAGTGAATTTCCAAAATTAGCATTTAATATTACAACTACTTCTGTTGAACAGAATGCTTACTTCCAAGGAGTAATAAAGGCTCTTGAGTTAATCAATTCAAAATTTATAGGCAGAGATTATCATGTTGGATTCGGATGGCTACTTCGTGAGGATGGAAAGAAGATTTCCTCAAGAATGGGGGATTCGATTAAAGGGATGGATATAATCGGTGAAGCAATTGAATACTCTCAAAAAAAAGTAGCAGAAGGCAAGAATTATACCGAGGATGAATCAAAATTAATCTCTGAGAAAGTAGCAATTGCAGGGTTGAAATTCCTTGTTCTCTCAAGAGAATTACATAAAGACATTAGTTACAATCCCGAACAATTCCTCAACCCAGAAGGCTTCTCCGGACCCTACATTCTTTACGGCTACGTACGGGCTAAATCAATACTAAGGCAATCAGAAAGCACTGAAATAGCAAATATAAAAAGTGAACAATCAGAACTAATTCTTAATGAGGCAGAGCTTTCTTTAGCAAAACTTATTTCCAAGTTTCCACTTATAACTCTTGATGCAGGTAGAACTCTTTCTCCTCATACGCTTGCTAACTACTTATTTGAATTAACCCAGGCTTTTAACTCTTTTTATAGAGAAAATAAAGTTTTAGTTGAAGACGAAAAAGTAAGAAGTTTTAGATTAAAACTTACCGAGGCAGTATCAATTGTATTAAAAAACGGTCTAACTCTCTTGGGAATCGAAACAATTGAGCAAATGTAGAAATAAATTAATTTACTCGCAGCAATGATTTAGGTATTATATCAATGTAAATATGGCTAATGTTGCTGCCTCTAGGCACTATAACCGAATGAATAACCAGCCTGTGAAGCGTAAAGGTACAGGGTGCAGGCTATTTTCGTTAATTTTTATTGAAATTATTGTAGTTTTTGGAGGATATTCATTTCTTCAATATAATAATTATAAAAGCTTTGCTGCTCAAAAAACTGCCGTTATTGCTGATAAAGTATTTGAAGTAAAAAATGGTGATAGTGTTAATGATGTTGCAAAGAGACTCATTTCTGAAGGTTATATCAAAGGTTCTAGTGTTTTTACTTATCCAACCTACAAAATTTATCTAAAACTTAATGATGTTAATCAAGCGTCGGTTCATGCGGGAAATTATCAGATTCCAGCTGATTCTACTCTACAAAATGTGTTTAATTTTCTAAAACCTGAAGCCTGCGATACAGTACGAGTGACGCTTTTAGAAGGTCAGCGTGTAGAGGAATTTGCTGCTGAACTTCAGAAATCCTTCGGTGCAAAATCAAAATCAGCATTTAGTTCGTCTGATTTCATCCGTATTGCAAGAAATTACGAAAAACCATCCAATGTCACACTTGGATTTAATCCGCCAAAAAATCTCGAAGGTTTCTTATTTCCTGATACTTACGAATTTTGTTCAGAGACATCAACTCAAGCGGTGATTAATAAATTGGTAGATAATTTTAATTCTAAAGTCTACTTACCTTTGAAATCTCAATTCGATAAGAACGATTTAAACCTTGTAGACGCTATAAACCTTGCCTCAATTGTTGAGCGAGAAGGTCGTCAAATTGAGTCAAAAAGGAATATTGCAGATATCTTTATTAAAAGGCTTGATCAAGGTATAGCACTTGGATCAGACGTTACTACAATGTATGGAAACGGCTATTCTACCAAATCGAAGACATGGTGGGTTAGCGGTGTGGAGTTAGATAATATCATCGAAGACGATGCGCCTTACAACACTCGAACCAGAACCGGACTTCCTCCAAGTCCGATCTCAAATCCGGGCCTGGATTCAATCAAGGCAACGTTAGACCCTATTAAAAATGATTATATATTCTTCCTTGTAGGCCTGGACAACAAAATGTATTACTCAAAAGATCTTCGAGGACACAATTATAATGTCTGCAAGTATTTGACTATGACATGTAGGTAGATAAGATTTCTTAATCACTTTTTTAGCCAACACTGCCTTCCATATTTAACTCAATCAATCGATTAAGCTCCACAGCGTACTCCATAGGCAATTCTCGGGTGAATGGAGCCATAAAGCCGTTTACAACAAGTGATCCAGCCTCCTCCTCGTTAATTCCTCGGCTGCGAATGTAGTGGAGAAGTGTGTCCTTCATTCGGCTTACACTTGCCTCATGGGCAATCTCGGTGTCCTCTTCGTTCACAATATTTACAGGGATGGTATCGGTGCTGGATTCGTCGTTTAGGAGTAGGGCGTCACACTTTACAGATACTGATGAGTTAGTTGCTCCCTTTCCGATAGAAATCATTCCACGATACGTTGTTTTACCATCATATTGGCTCACAGACTTCGCAGTAACCTCAGAAGTGGTGTTTGGTGCCATATGGAAAATCTTAGTGCCTGTGTCCTGTTCCTGACCCTTTCCTGCATAAGCTAGAGATACTACAATTCCCTTTGCACCTTTGCCCTTTAAATAAATGCTCGGATATTTCATTGTTCTCTTGCTCCCGATATTACCGTCGATCCACTCCATAATTGCATTCTCATAGGCTACAGCACGTTTTGTAACAAGGTTGTAAACATTATTGGCCCAATTCTGTACAGTTGTATATCGAACGCGTGATCCTGGAAGACATACTATCTCTACAACTGCTGAATGAAGTGAATTTGTTGAGTAAACAGGAGCAGTACAACCTTCAATATAATGAACAAAAGAGCCTTCTTCAGCGATAATTAGTGTTCTTTCAAATTGCCCCATGTTTTTAGCATTAATGCGGAAGTAAGCTTGAAGGGGTATTTTAACGTTTACACCTTTTGGAATATAAACAAAGCTTCCACCCGACCAAACAGCAGTATTTAATGCAGAAAACTTATTATCCGCAGCGGGAATTATTGAACAAAAATATTTTTTAACAATCTCAGGATATTCTCGCAAAGCCGTATCCATGTCTGTAAATATAACTCCTTGATCTGTAAGTTCCTGAATTAAACTATGATATACAACTTCTGATTCGTATTGAGCAGAAACTCCAGCAAGAAACTTTCTTTCTGCCTCAGGAATTCCAAGCCTGTCATAGGTGTTTTTAATGTTGTCTGGAAGCTCTTCCCATGTCTGCTTTTGCTCATCCATCGGTTTGATGTAATAGAAGATATCTTCAAAATCGATTCCAGAAAGATCAGCTCCCCAAGAAGGCATTTTTTTAGCAAGAAAAGTTTGGTAGGCCTTTAGTCGTATATCAAGCATCCACGAAGGCTCTTTTTTCATAGCAGAAATCTGCCGAATTTTTACTTCGTTCAACCCCTTTGTACTCTTAAAAACATGCTCCTCAGGCATTGAAAATCCGTACTTATAGTCGGTAACTATTGTTTCAGCACCACTGTCATTCAATTTTCCGGACTTTGAATCTTTCACTGTCGCATTTTAACATATATAAATTAAGTTCGCGGCGCTGCTGAATTGGCTATTCAAACTCCAAGGTTTTTGTTACAAGTCTATCGTATGACTGGTAAGTACTGGTAGCGTTATCGTATTCTCTAAAAACCCTATCAGTTTGACCAGTATGCCATGACATTGCTAGTTTCTTGTCTGAATTGTAAAGGAATATATATTTATAATTTAATGGACATTTAGACTCGCTACCAGCAGAAGCATCTCCCTGTAGAATTTCGATGTCAAAAAGATTTTTACCAACGTTTTTCTTTGATTTAATACTGCATGTTGAGCCATCCACATCCTGAACAAATTTTGTTAAATCAGCATCTGACAAAATTTTTCTAAAGTTAATTTCCCAGATTATTCCGTTTTGCTCTGGATTGTTTCTACTGCTTGGGAGAATTGTTTCTAAATTATTTTTTACAAGTTTACAATCTGTATAGGTAATTGCACCCGAATCTGTCTCTGTAGAAGGAGTTAATTGGTAAAAGTGTTCAAAGGCAATGTACACTTTACTATTTTTTACATCTTCAAATACTTTGACTGGGGTTCCAACAAACTCACTTGTATATGCATTGTATTCCCCATTAAATGAACACCCGCCGTATTGGTTTATAGCGGTTTTTGGAAGCTTTAATGAAAATCCAAAATTAGGGCTTGTATAAGCATAAAATTCACTATCCTTGATTGGACTCGTTGGCGATGAAGTTTCAATAGGAGTGGGCGTAGGCAATGATGACTGAATTTCTTTAGTGACTATTTTTCTGGATTTGATTTGTCGACTATAAATTAAAGTGCCTCCAATAAGACCACTTGCCATTAATAGTGAGACAGCAGCAATTAAAATTTTATCCTTAGAAAATTTATTCATAAGTTTTAAACGAGTAGAATATGATAAGGAAATGAATTGGGAATATCAATTATTATTTAACTGGTGCTTCTTCTTCAATAATATTTTCAATATCTTGGATGCTTACATCACGAAATTTCTTGTCCTTCAGCTCAACTATGCGATCGGCTTTAACCATTTTAATAAACTCAGGACTGTGGGAAATTATTAAGAAAGACATTTTTCGTTCATCAGCTTTTTGTCTAATAATTTTTGCAATATTGTGGGTTGATTTAATATCAAGTCCAGAGTCAACCTCATCTAAAACAGCAACATTTGGCTCAAGTATAAGCATTTGAAGCACTTCAGATTTTCTTCGCTCTCCTCCTGAAAAACCCTGATTTGTTGATCGAGACAAAAAAGTTTCATTTAAACCTACCTGATGTGCTGTCTCGAGAATCTTTTTCCTTAACTTAAAGCTCGAAATGCCTTGAGGATTAACAGCCTTATAACCCGAATTAATAAATTCGAATAAAGTCACTCCATCTATTTCAGGTGGTGCCTGGAATGAAACGAAAAGTCCGGCTCTAGCAATTTCATCGATCTCTAAATTTACAGTTTCATTCTCGCTTACCATTACCGAACCCTCTCTTTTATAACCTGGAATACCTAATAATGACATTGCGAAAGATGACTTGCCGGAACCATTTTCTCCAACTAAAACTACTATTTCACCATCTTGAATATTTAAGTCTACAGAATCAAGGATTTGTCTGCCCAACTCTTCAATTATAAGATTGTATTTACTGATTTTTAAAGCCATAACAA
>JAYTAQ010000015.1:0-5636 GCA_043737415.1 bacterium | reverse complement strand
TCAAATATTAAATCTGAATTTGGTTTAATTAGTCCGCCTGCTCCCTGTGCTCCGTAGCCCATTGAAGCTGGAATTTTCAAAGTTCGTTTACCGCCTTCTTTCATTCCATCAAAACCCTTGTCCCAGCCCTCGATAACCATTCCTGCACCAAGAGTGAACTCAAAAGGAGTTCGACCACTGGCAAGTGAGCTATCAAATACTGTGCCGTCAAGCAATTTTCCAGTATAGTTTACTGAAATTTTATCCCCTGATTTTGCTTCTTTTCCAGTTCCAATAATAGCATCTTCTTTAATTAATTCTTTAAATGTTGGTGTTGTATTTGCGTCCATAGTTGTTGTATTTGTTTGTGTATCTGTGGCAGTTTTTGGTGTAGTATTTGATTCAGCATCATTTGATCCTACCCCTTTAACAGTTTTCCCTGAATTATCATCGTGCCTTGTAAAAGCATAAACTGTGCCACCTAAAATAGCGATAAGTAACAGTGCCATGCTAATGACATAAATTGCAACGAGATTTTTTTTCATAACTCCATATTATATACATTCAAATATTTTTTTGAACCCTTAAAGCAATCTACTGCTTTATTAATCAAGAAACGTCTGATCCTATAGGTGACATCAATGTATCTTGAAAAAATAATTATTAGTATCATACTCAATTCAGACTAGACAAATACTTCATATCTAGTTTAAAAGGTGTCTCTGGATGTTAATCGAAAGATAAATTCAGAACTTAAAGGGGGAAGCAAGGTTAAATACCTTCACTGTGCCGCAACTGTAAAGTCAGAATGCCCGCCTAATATATATTTACAAACCCCGAGCAGGGAAATGGAAACTAACTTTGCACCTCAGCTTGAGGTATCTAAAAACAATAATCAGCCATATTCGGCTGGAGTCCAACTTCAAGATGATATGATTTTTTCTCAGAATTTCTTGCCAGTTATTCATGAAATACAGGAAAGAGTTTTTGAAACTCCAATTGGATTAATTGAAGAACGAAACCTTAACGAGCACGCACTGGTTGACAATATCAGAGGGTTTCTCAGAGAAAGAGCTGACTTATCAATATCGGAGCCATGGATGAGAGTAATTGGCAGTGACGGCAGGTCTCGTGTGCCAGGATTTGATCAGCCTGAAAGCGAAATGTACGACATGAGGGTTAAAGTGCCTCATTATGAGTTTATGAGTAGGGCCGATGCAGAGGTAGCTTCTGTATTAGCATTTGAGAAATTAGCAAAGGAGAGATCTGGTCAGCTTTCGATGGTTTTTATTTCACCTCCAAGTCCGGGTGTTGAGATAGAAACGATAGATGGGTCGACTTCCAATATTATGGTTTTTGTAGTTAGCAGATCGCTAATTGATCCAAATATTTTTTCATCATTTGTTATCCGTGTTTCAAGTAAAGAGGGGCAATCGGTCAAAGAACTCCAGCACAAAAGTACCGTATTGGCGGCTCTTCTAGATCCTCAGTTTGTAAAAGAGAATGTAAACCCGAGCCCTGAAGATCTAATTGCACATCCATTTGTATTGCAGGATATTGATAATAATCAACTAAGAGCTCAGTTTTTGAGTCCTGACGGCAGATTAAATAAGGATAACGCTGTAGAAATAATTAGCACAATTTTAGGCAAGCCAGTACGCACTTATCGCCAAGAGCAACAGGATTTTGAGAAAGTAATGCAAATACTTGCCTCAGAAAGAGTTATTGCTAGATTTACGGGCTCTTTGATTTTTAAATCAGACCAACAAACGATGCAGGGTGACTTTAACTTGATGATTAACCGATTTAATTATTTAATGGCATTGTATAAAAATGGCGAAAAGATAGAACAAATTATAGAGATTGCCAAGCTTTCCAGCCACGTTTTAGACTTTAGTACACCATTTACAGGTTCAAGTGATGAGAGAAATAACAGCTCAACCTCATATGATATGAACAATCCATATGAACAAGCAAGAAGTCAATCAAATATAAATGAAGTATTCAGCCGCACTGACATTAGCGAACCACAATCAGATCAAAGTCCAATTGAGACAGCAAATAGATTTTTTTTCGTACCTCAACCAGTTTTTGGAATTGTACTAACTGATTATACACAGTTGCCGAATTACCAGCCTGGTGATGTTAAGTCTAATAAATTAATTCCTGTTCATAAAACACAAAGAGTAAAAACAAAACCATTAAGTCAATTTTTATCAAAACCTAATCTAAATGCAAAACGGTGTGTATCAACAGAAATTCCTAATATTGAAGGTCTTCCAATTATTCCAACTCCAGTATCACATTTACCCTTTAAAAGGCGGATAATGGAGTCTTCTACATTCAAGCAACCCGATAAATTTGAAACTCCTGAGATTTTTATTCCTTTGGCTCCAACTCACCGACCTAAACCACCAGTTCAGGTTATCAGGATTAACAATTTAGTTTCAAGCCGAACAGTTCGCACTAGTAGAGTTTCAACTTCTACTACGAAATCTCATAGTTCAGATTCAAAAAACGAAGCGACTAAATCACGTGCAGCTGAATCATATAGAATAGCTGGCGAACAATATTCTGCAAAATCATCCGGGAATGAACAAACCTCTAAGACAGCGAGCAGCAAAGCAAAAGTCCGAACTTCTGCCAGAACTACTGGCAGATCAAGTCAAAGAATTTCGGTAAAAATAAATGATGAGACCAAAATTCCTGCGCGATCTACAAGTTCATCATCTGCAAGAATCTATAACACTGCTTCACTACCTGCCCCAAGAGTTGTATTTCATCAACCACAATCCGGAATGAGAACTCATAGTAGTCAATCAAAGAACTCAGCAGTTGCTATAGTTGACGAAAATTTATCGATTCTCTCTAATCTTTTTTCTACACATCAGGTCTCATTGCTTCAGAGATTTGATGTAAAAATCAATTCATCGGTACCAATCAGTTCAGATCAGAGGTCATTGCAATCTTCAACAAAATTGACCAAAGGGCAAGTCAAAGAGCTAATTAGGATAGGAATAAAAGTTGAAGAGTGCTTAGATGGATTTATAATTTCTCCAGTAATTTTTGTAACTAAACAAACACACAATGCTTAAAGAAGAATTGTTCAAAAAGATAACAAAAGAAGAGTTAAAAGCTAGTGGATATTTCTTGGCTGGCTATGACATGGTTTATGCCAGGCTCAGCCGTATAATGACTAAGAAGGGAGTTAATAATGCAATTATTGTTGGAGATGAAGGTGTAGGCAAAACCGCTCTAGCTTTGGGGCTGACTTTCAAAACTGAGTTTGAGTTTTTACAAGTTCAAACAGATGTATTGGCTGAGATTATTTTCTCCTATCAAGCTGAAAAAGATCAGGGAGAGAAAATTAAAAAACTATTTAAAAGTTTAAAAAAGGCAATTGTTTTTATTGATGATATTTCTCATTTATTTTCGAGTGAACATATTTTTCATCAGCGGTTTTTAAGTGTTTTACAGGTTTTGTTTGAAAATCGGGATATTTCTCTGGTAGCAACAATTGATCAGCCTAGCTATAGACTTTTTATTGAAAAGAATTCTATGCTTTCAAAACACTTTGAAGTCATTAAATTATTTGAACCAAATGAGGACTTGGCTACATTAATTGTTCAAGATCACATTCCGTTTTTTTCTAAATCGTATTCAACTTCGATTGATACAAATCTTGCATCAAAATTAAATGTGCTTTCTACAAGGTATATTCATTCAGGCAAACAACCCGGCAAGTCATTAAAATTATTAGACGAGGTTTGTGCTTATGCAGCTACAAAATATCCTGATGATCAAAGCAAAAACAATGAGGTCACCCTAAATGATATTAAATTTGTAGTCTCTGAGCGGACCGGCATTCCAATGGATGAGATTAACTTATCCGACATGGAAAAGCTCCAAAATCTTGAGGCTCTGCTTCAATCAACTGTAAAAGGACAATCCCACGCTGTAAAAAAAGTTGCAAAGGTTATCAGGCGTTCAAGGTCTGGAATCAAAGATCCTAAAAGACCTATTGGATCATTTCTGTTCATTGGACCGTCAGGAGTAGGGAAAACTTTTCTGGCAAAGGCCTTATCCAAAACCGTTTATGATGATGAGAATGCTTTGATTCGAATCGACATGAGCGAATTTAGTGAGTCCCACAATGTCCAGAGATTGGTTGGAGCTCCTCCAGGCTATATAGGTTATGAGGAGGGTGGCCAGCTTACAAACCCCATATGGGAACGGCCTTATTCACTGGTACTATTGGATGAAATCGAGAAAGCCCATCCTCGAGTATTTGATATTTTTTTGCAGGTAATAGATGAAGGTCGATTGACGGATGGGCAGGGGAAAACAGTTGATTTTAATAATACAATTCTCATTGCAACTAGTAATATTGGGCTTGATCTTATTATTGAACAATTCGAGGAAAAAGGTGACTATATTCTTACTAATGAGTTTATAAGCAATGAACTTATGCCTGTTTTACTTTCATATTTCAGGGCAGAATTTATTAATAGATTTGATGAGATAGTAATCTTTAAACCTCTTGAAGTTAATGATCTTGCAAGTATTGCAAGACTGGAAATAGATGAATTAAATATTCGTCTCAAGGATAAGGATATTGTTATCGAAATTAATGATGATTTACTTGATCAACTTGCAAACGAAAACTTTCATCCAAAATTTGGAGCACGAGCACTAAAACGTGCAATTAGAGAAAATATAGAAGATGTAGTGGCTCAAAAAATTGTTTTCGGCGAGATAGAGAAGGGCGGGAAAGTAATTTGGTAATAAGAAACCATACATTAATAATGTAGATTAACGTACTTAAAAATATCTCTTTAAATTTAATCAAACAGTTGCAGCAAAGTATTTTGGTATTCAAATTGATGCAGATATTTATCAAAATTGTGTTTAATTTTATTGAACAATAAATATTGTGAACAGGTTCTTGAATTAACCTAATAGGCAAGAATAATCAAGGCATACAAATAAATATCCCGCTAAAAAAGCGGGATATTTATTTAAAAGACCAAACCTCAATCCCTATGTTCCAAAAGCCCATATCCACTTTTTCTCCCATTGGCTTCTACTCGATAAATAACTGAATACCTTCCTGTATCTATATTTCGAAATAGAAAACATGGACGCCCTACCATCTCCATAATTTCTATTGCTTCCTCGACATGAAGTGGTGAATTATCAAAAAATTTCTTACGTTCCACTATCAAGTGTCTATTAAGATTTGAGGACCCGGAGTTTATTTCATAACCTTGACCAGGTTCATCCATAAATGATTCGATCCATTGGTTACTGTCTGAAATGTCTGTCCCGGCAGTATGACTATCGTGCATCTTTCCTATCATTTTGAGGAGTCTCGTTTTGTATTTATCTGAAATGTCATCGATTATTTTATAAAGGTCATTTCCTTTTTCTCGTACAATAAACCCTGAATGGGGCATTGCAGTTTCAATAGTGACTAAAAATGTCTTGCCGGCTTTTGAAGATTCTAAACTTACGTTACATAATATTCCTGAGATTTCTTTTGATTCGTTGTCATGTTTTGCAACTTTTTTTTCGATGTAAGATGTTACAGAATCAGATGGTTTAATATTTACATATTTTATCTTTAATAAGTCTTTGATTTTTGACATTTTTTTTTG
>JAYTAQ010000014.1:0-13675 GCA_043737415.1 bacterium | reverse complement strand
TAATCAAATGAGGGTTTGGAGTGAACAGCTGATCATTTATGGTGCAAAAATAATCAAAACAAGACAAAAATTTTTTGCGCTTGTTAATGAGAGTTTTGATCATCTTGATGATCTACCTAGATACAAATTTAGGATTGACTTTGACCCGAACATTAAACTAGATGAAATATTTGAGGAAGATGCGCACTTTAATTTCCACGAAGAGCTTAGAAGACGTTATGATCTTGATCGTAGGAGATATACCACTACTTCTGGTCCTCACAGGGATGATTGGCATATCCTTATCAAAATTAATGAGGATACTGATTATATACGTGCGGATAAATTTGCTTCCAGAGGCCAGCAGAGAATGGCTCTGATAATGCTTCAAATGGTGCTTATTCGTATATTTGAGAAAAGTTTGAGTCGTAAACCAATCCTGTTGCTTGATGATATCTTTTCTGAATTAGACGAGGAAAACGAAAAATTACTTGTTAATTTTATTGTAAAAAACAATATTCAAAGTTTTATTACTGGAGTGGAGAAGAAAGAGTTTAAAGATATTGACGAGGTTTATCTGAAAGAATTCCTATAGATTAAGGTTTTAGTGTGAAGCTATATAAAATAGAAACACGAAGAAAGCTATTATAATAAAAGTGATTGCTATCCCTTTCTTAGTCGTTGTAATAGTGAAAACTTGCAATATTGTTGCTAATCCTTCTATTATTTCAGCCATGTTTATTTTTAATATTAACACGGCTGATTAAGTAATTATATAGAGGTGGTATAATCTCTCGAATGACTCTCGACTTTGTAACAATTTTTAGATCACTAAGTTTTTTAACAGAATCTGTAAGACTTCAGTATACAAATTTTATTTTTAGACATAAGGATAAAGTCACCGGAACATTAGGCTTTAATCACGTTGTTGCAAGACTTAAAGATGGCGAGCCAATTGAATATGTATTCAATTTAGCTGAGTTTTACGGCAATGATTTCTATGTGAATAGAGATACTTTGATACCGAGACATGAAACTGAAGAAATTGTTGACAGAGCTGTAAAAATTTCTGCAAAGTATTCCAATGAATCATTAACTTTCATTGACGTTGGTACTGGATCTGGTTGCATAGCCTTGGCAATAGCAGGTGAGCTTCGATACGACGAGATGCCAGTTAAGGTGATTGGAATTGATGTTTCTGTTGAGGCGTTAATAGTTGCTGAGATGAATAAAGAGGATTTTGGTTTTAAGAATGTTGATTTTATTCATTCATCTTTTCAGGATTTTGATTTCTCAAAATACGAGAATGTAATTATTTGCGTGAATCTTCCTTACATTCCAAATAGTGACGTGCTTCAAAAATCAGTAATTGATTATGAGCCGCACTTGGCATTATTTGGTGGAGAAAATGGCGATGAGCTTAACAATCTTTTGTTAGAAAAACTTAAAGGTCTGCCAAATATTAAAGCGATTTATATGGAAGGATACAGTGGTAAAATTACTACGATTATTGATTAGAATTTACCACCTCTTAAGTTAAGGGAGCCGGTACCACTCCGCCCTAATTGTTTTTAATGCTTTTTAGTGTTAAAGTATATCGACTTATAGTTTAATTTTTATGACGCATCTATTATACAACAGACCAACAAGTGCTTAAGGCGCTCTTTTTGTTGTATACATTTTTTTCTTCAATCAAGTTCTCTTAAGCACTCAAATAACTTTTAGTTATTTATTTCTTATAGAGGACTTTTTTCATGTTTTTCATTCAATTAAAGGATTTATACAAATCCTATTTTATAGACCAAAATTTAATACAAAATATCAATTTAACAATATCATCAGGTAATATCCTGGGAATTATTGGAAGAAATGGTGAGGGTAAAACCACATTACTTAAAATTATAGCCGGCAAACTTTCACCTGATTCAGGAGAGATTATTTTCTCAGCAAACGATCTGAGTATGGGGTATCATACTCAATTTTTATCGGTACCAATTGATAGTGATTTCACTATCGAGGACTTCGTTTTGGCAAGTTTCGGAGAAATCTACAATATTAACAAGGAAATACTGGAGCTTTCAAACTGCAATGATTCGGCAAGTATCGAGCGATTAATGTTGCAGCAGGCGAGATTTGATGAACTCGGAGGTTATCAAATTCAAAATGACCTTGATAAGGCATTAATTACGTTAGAATTATATAACAAACATCCAAATGACAAGGTAAATACTCTGAGCGGTGGCGAAAAAACACGGATTCAATTAGCAAAAATAGTTATTGAAAACCCGGATATACTGCTTCTTGATGAACCTACAAACCATCTAGATAGTGAAAGTATTAACTGGTTGACTGGTTTTATATTAGCACGAAAAGGGATAACTATAATTGTTTCTCATGATAGGACTTTTTTGAACAATTCAGTTGATTCGGTTTTTGAGATAGAAAGAGGTGATACAGCCTTTTATGCCGGAACTTACGATGATTATATTGAGCAAAAAGAATTAAAAACGAAACAAGCTTTAGATGAAATCCAACGAAATACTCTTCAGGCAGATAAGCTTAAAATAGCAGTTAACGCTAAAAGATCTTTGGCAGTTAAACAGCATTTTCAAAGACCAGACAAAAAAACTTACGGTCGTCATTCTCGCACAATTATGCGGAATAAGGCTGGCAAAAAGGCTCATCAAGCAAGAATGTATCAAAAGAGAGTTGATAGTAATCTTGATAGAAACGATCTAATTGCTCCAAAAAAGTATCGTAACATTGGCTTTAAGATTGAGTCTTTATCTTCGAGCAGCGATTTTGTACTTAAAGTTAAAGAATTATCGTTGGAGGTAGGGAATGAAGTTTTGATAGAATCTGCTACTTTTGATGTGCTAAAAGGAGATAAGATTGCTATTTCAGGCAGGAATGGCTCAGGAAAGACTACATTGCTTGAGCATATTATCAATTACGAAGAGACTGGGTCTGATACGATTTTAAAGGGTAAAAGCACTCAGTTAGCTTACTATTCTCAGGAGCATGAAAAGATCAATGATCAATTAACAGTGTTAGATGATTTTCGAAATTCGGTACCGATGCTTGAGTCTGAGGCTTCAGCATACCTCCACACTCTTCTTTTTAAGTATGGACAGCTTAAACAAAAAGTAGGTGATTTATCTCAAGGTGAGAAATCAAAGTTGGCATTAGCTAAATTGCTTGCTGTAAAGCACAATTTACTTATACTTGATGAACCTACCAATCACCTTGATATTGCCAGTAGAGAAGTGCTTGAGAATGCTCTTAACGTTTACGAAGGCAGTATACTTGTTGTTTCGCACGACAAGTACTTTTTGGAAAAAATTGATGTAAATAAGAGATTCGAGATAATAAATAAAAAACTTGTACAATTATAAAATAATGAAACAAAATATATACAATTCAATAGAAATGAATTATGGATTTAAGATTATTAACTGCGTTGCTGCACCTAGGCAGCGTGTCGCTGAAACTTATTTCCTTGATGTTTCAGATGGCAGTAGGTACTTTTGTAAAATAGTCGATAATAAGTTTTTCATCCCGAGAATCATTAGAAGTTTGCCGGTAATTGAAGAAATTTACAAAAATGGAACAAACCGCATTAACTACCCAATTAGAACTGCTTTGTCAGCTTTATCCTTTTTTGAAGACGAAAAGCTTGTCATACTATATAACTACATACCAGCAGAACAAAGCTACGAATATGACCAGAACGCTTTTGGAAAGCTCCTTGGTAGTATTCATGAAATCAAGGTTACACCTAATACTCCGAAAGAAGACTTTGTTTTTGCAAGTAAATTTGAGTTCGAGAAGAACCTAAAAGATACTTTAAACTACAACGGCAGAGATGAAGTGACTCTTTCACTAAAAAAAGTATTATTTAATCATGAAAAGGCGATCAATAGTTTTTACACTAGGTTTACTGAGCTTGGAGAATTATCTTCAAAGAAAACACATAATATGGTTGTTACTCACGCTGATGCCAGTGGAAACGTATTAATGAAGTCTCCAACTGACTTATACCTTATTGATTGGGATGAAATACTACTTGCTCCAGCAGAAAGAGATGTATGGATGATTGACCATGATAAAGCATCTATGGAAGGATATTTGAGTATAAATCCCGATTATCTCGAAGATAATGACTTACGAAGCTATTATGTCTTATGGTATTACTTTCGCTGTCTAATAATTTACTTTGATAATATTTTAGGAGATAAGTCACTAAAGTATAGAAATGAACAGTTAATTAGTTTGGGAGACGACTTGTTAACTAGCTGGATGATCCCAAAACTTAACCAGATACTGTAAATAAATAAGAGATTCGAGATACTAAATAAAAAACTTGTACAATTATAAAACAAAAAATAATGAAAAAAGAATTCTTAACATTAATGGAAGCTGAAACTTTTCTAAAAGACAAATACGGGACGGAAGTTAACGATATTTGTTTATTAGGCAGTGGAGAATGGTCGATGGCTTTTGGATTTACTTTGGACAGTAAAGAGCTTGTCATCAGGTTCGGACTACATGTCGATGATTATAGAAAGGATGAGATTATGTCTAGATATTCATCTCAATCACTACCAATTCCTCTTATTATCGAAATTGGTACGGCACCTATAGGTTATTTCGTAATTTCTGTAAGAGTTCAAGGACAATTCATTGATACTTTGTCAGGTGAAGAAATGAAAAAGATGATTCCAGTACTATTAACGGGATTAAACTCAGCGAAAAATATTGATCTATCAGAGACAAAAGGATTTGGAGGATGGGATTACACTGGTAATTCTCAAAACGCATCATGGGCAGAAGCCCTTTTGAAATCACTGAAAGATGATGATCCGGAGCGAAGGATTGCCGGATGGAGTCAGAAAATGGATAATGCTCCTGAGAGCAAGAAGTTATTCAATAAGAGCTTAAAAACATTTGAACAATTAGTCCAGAAATGTCCTAACCACAGGCATATAATTCATAATGATCTGCTGAACCGTAATGTTCTCGTTAATAATGGCAGTATTGTTGGATTTATAGATTGGGGGAATTCGATGTATGGCGATTATTTATATGATATTGCTTTGCTGATCTACTGGTGGCCTTATTACCTAGAATGGAAAGATATTGATATTGCGGAAGAAGCTAAAACATTCTTCTTAGAGCAAGGCGTTAGTGCAGAAGACTTCGAAATGAGGATCAAATGCTACTTACTTGATATTGGTCTTGAGGCTCAGGTTTATAATTCATATCAAAATGACTGGAATGAACTCGAGAAGAACGCAAAAAGGACTTGGGAGATAGCAAATTCTCTTTAATACTTCACTTATCATAGGTAGCCGAAAACGATTGTTATTATTGCTTTTACGTGTTAAATTCACAAAGTCAATTTAAATATTATATGTCACGTTTGAAAACCAAAATAGTGTGTACAATCGGCCCATCATCATGGGATCCGGCTGTTATGAAAAAAATGATCGATGCAGGTATGAATTGTGCCCGAGTTAACGGCGCTTTTGCCAACACTGCAGAGCTTGATAAAGTTACAAAACTTGTTCGAGACATCAGTCCAGATGTTACTTTGATGATGGACGTAAAAGGTCCTGAAGTCCGGATGAATAAATTCGAGGCTAAACCTCTTGTTCCAGGTCAGATTATTGTTATTGGAAACGATGATTCTAGCGAGATTTATCCTGCAAACTACAAAGATCTTTACAAGTTCTTAACTGTTGGTCAAAGAGTTGTAATTGGAGACGGTGATGTTCAGTTGGTTATTAAGTCAATTGACGGTGATAAGATGACTACAGAAGTATCTTTTGGCGAGTTATTAAAACCAGGAAAAGCTATGAACCTTCCAGGCGCTACTTTCGCTACATCTTCTCTTACCGAAAAAGATATTGAAAATCTAAAACACTCACTTACTCTAGGTTGGGACTTTGTTTCTGCTTCTTTTATTCAAAATAAACAATCCGCTTTAGAAGTTAAAAAATATCTTGAAGGCTCATCAATGCAGCTTATTGCTAAAATTGAAGATCAGCAAGGTGTTGATAATATTGACGAAATTCTTGAGGTAGTTGATGGAATCATGGTTGCTCGTGGAGGACTCGGCGTTGAATTAGGTCTTGAAAACGTTCCTATGGTTCAGCGACATTTGATTGAGAGAGCTAACGCAGTTGGAAAACATGTTATTACTGCAACACAAATGCTTGAATCAATGATCACAAACTCACGACCTACAAGAGCTGAGGTTAATGATGTTGCTACAGCTGTGATGCTTGGTACAGACTCATTGATGCTTTCCGGAGAGAGCTCAGCTGGTGCATTCCCAGTTGAAGCTGTTGAATGGCTTGCAAAAGGTGCTAGTGCAGTTGAGCCTCATGTTAGAGTCCGTAAATTTGTGAATAATATGGCTGAAATAGTTAGATTCAACCCTGAACATAACGATGATCTTGGAAAAAATGCTATAGCTATTGCTGAATCAGCTGCTGCTGCTTGCCAATCACTTGATCTTAAAGCTGTTTTCGTTCTTACAAAGGGCGGATTCACTGCAAGACTGCTTTCAAGATATAAACTTCAACAGCCAATTTACGCTTTTGTAGCTCAGAAAAATGTTGTTAAACACTTGAATCTAGTTGGTAATGTTCACGCAAAATTATTCGAAAATTTTGTTCATAATCGTGATATAGTTATTGATAGAATCATCAGTGAGGCTAAGAATGATGGATTAGTTGAAGTTGGTGATCAAGTAGCTATTGTTATTGGATCACATCTGTTTGAGGGCAACGACTCAAGCATGTTGGATATCCAGAGAATTGCTTAGTTTTTTTACAAAGGCATTACATTGTTTATGTGATGCTCTTTGTGCCTTATTTATCCGTTGAAATTTAGAGGAAACTCTGATATTATCACAGAGTCATTTATTAACATGTCGAATATTGCAGTAATTAGCCTAGCTGGTGCACAACACCTAATTAAACCGGGCGATAAATTTGAAGTCAACCGATTAAATGTCGAGGCTGAATCTAGCTTTGATCCTGAAATCTTACTTACCACTAATGGTGAAGAGGTGCTTTTCAGAGATGGAAAAGTAGAAACTAGAGTTATTGAACATAAAAGAGGCGAGAAATTGTACGTCGTTAAGTTCAGAGCTAAATCTAGATTCAGAAGACGTATCGGTCATAGACAAGAATTGTCACTGGTTGAAGTTGTTTCCATTAACGGCGAAAAAAAAGCTCCTAAGGCTCTAAAAGATGCTAAAGTTGAGGCAGTCGTAGTTGAAGAAGCTAAGCCAGCAAAAAAGTTTGCTCCTAAAAAAGCAGCAGTTAAGAAAGTAACGAAATCCAAGGAGGTTTCAATATAAAATTGCATGTGGGGCTTTTGCACCACATCTTTAGTTAAAAATAAGGAATCATGGCACATACAACAGCTGCAAAAGTAACAGCTACACAAACAGGTAATGTAATTGGTAAGAGACGAGGCGTAAAAGCTTACGGCGGTGAATTCGTTCCAGCTGGAGCTATTTTGATTCGTCAACTCGGAACAAAAGTTATGCCAGGCAACAATGTAGGAATGGGTAGAGATTATACCCTTTACGCAAAGGTTGATGGCAAGGTCCTTTTCACGAATGGATCAGGATACAAACGTAACAAGAAAATTGTTAATGTTGTTCCAGTTGAAGGTAAAGAATAATTTCTTTGATCAATTAACTAAAAAAGACCGAGAGATCGGTCTTTTTTTTTCAGATAAATAAATGCATTTATAAAACACAACCCATATTAGGTTAATATTAAGATTATTATTCTATAAATAAAGAAATCAAAAAAAGAGAAATTATTACTAATTTTATAGATGAGGATAGTCAACTACAACCATGTGGTGCTGAATCGATGATAGACATTAAATAAATATAATAATTTTACTTTAAAATCTTAGATTCTTTAACAAAAAAACTCACAACTTATTTAATAGGTATAAACGGCAGTTTTTTCTTAAAGCCAAGCGAAGTCCATACTTCCCTCATCAACCGACCAAGATTACCCACAATCAATCTATCCTTATTATGAATCTTCTCTGTTGTATAATTTCCAAACATCAACTTTTGAAACAATAAGTCATAATCTGTATATCCATAAATAGGTTTGCCATCATTGAATAACAATTCAATATCATTCATTTTCGCCTGAGTAAGAGAAGTGTACGGATTATTACGATTCTTTAATTTCATAATTAAAATATCAGCGTTGTAATGAGGCTTAATATGCCCTAGCTTGTGATCAAGCCTAAGTGCCTTTGCAGGATTTTTGGTTACCATAAATGTTAACAGTCTATCATCCAATTTATAACCATATTTTGAAAAGAAAGCTTTCTTTGCCAGCTTCATTTCCTCAAGAATATTTAGTGAACCTGACATTGTAGAGTCAGTACCTAAAGATATATTTACACCGGCATCAATCCATTCGCGAACTCTGGCAGTAGTTCTAAACATATAAATATTTGATGCAGGACACCAGATCAAATTAGCCTCTGCTCTTGCGATTCGAAGGATATCAGCGTCAGATAATGCTAAACCATGGACTAAAACTGAATAATTATCTAGGGCATTAGCATCAATCAAATTATCCACACCTCTAAGTGATTCATCGTCAAACCCTTCTTCAATATGAGTCACATACGGCCAATTATTTTCTGCGGCGCGTTGATGCTCTATCTCAATTCCATCACCCCATTTAAGGTCATAGCTTGATGCTTCGTGAGATAAACCGTACCTCTGAATTGATCTCAGAGGAAGTTGTGGTAGGAATACTTCGTTGATTTTATGAGGTATGTGATCCATTACAGTAGTTACTCCTGAAAGAATATTTTTATAGGCACCAAGCATGTACAAATTTAAATTAGGTATTTTTCCTCTTTCAGCATATACAAGAGAGGCTTTTAGCTGATCATCCCAGGTTTTCCAGGTAATGTGTGGACCTTCACCGACTTTGGGCCAATATGTGCCTAAAAGATGATCATGCGAATTAATCAAAGCAGGAAAAGCTATAGTTTCTTCAGGAAAATTCACTTCGAAATCATGATGTAAATTAAAGTTCTGAGAAATCGTTATAATTTTGCCTGTTTCTGTATCTATATAGATTCCAGAATTTTTTATAACTTCATCAGGAGTGACAATTAGTGTAGGCTTTAATAGGAGAATCATAGGAGGTTTAAAAAAACATTATATTGATTGTAACCTATAACTTTTAAGCTGTCATTAAGTATATTGTTAGATAAATGAGTACGATTGCATAAGTTTGCTCATTAGGAGAAACAATTATATAGGTTAGTTCAATTGAATTAATTTGTTTATGAGCATCACCAACTTATATAATAAGAAGAGATATACTGCTATAATATTCTTCCGGGTAAGAGAATCTTTTGAGCATTGCATAGCCATATTTAGGATTAAACATGTAAATCTTTGCTTTTTATACTTAATATAATGTAAGATTCCTGAAGGTGTGTAAAAACTTTTGCTGATGAAACTAGTAGTTGTAGAGTCGCCTTCCAAGGCTAAAACCATTAATAAATATTTAGGATCCGAATACAAGGTTGTATCATCTGTTGGCCATATCATCGATCTACCTAAGTCCAAACTTGGTGTTGATGTCGAGAACTCATATGAACCACAGTACGAAGTAATTCCTGGAAAGAACAAAGTAATTAAAATCCTTAAAGATGCGGCAAAAGATGCAGATTCAATCCTATTAGCGACCGACCCTGACCGGGAAGGAGAGGCAATCTCATGGCATATTCAAAATACACTTAATAAGGGCAAGAACAAAAAGCCAATCAGTAGAGTAGTTTTCCATGAAATCACCAAGTCAGCAGTTTTAGAGGCTCTTCAGCATCCTCGTGACCTAGATATGAATCTTGTTAATGCTCAGCAAGCCAGACGTGTCCTTGATCGTTTAGTTGGATACACTCTATCTCCATTATTATGGAAGAAAATTCGATATGGTTTGTCAGCAGGACGAGTTCAAAGCGTTGCAATGAGACTTATCGTTGATAGGGAAAGGGAGAGACAGGCTTTTCTAACTGATGAATACTGGAGTGTTGATGTAACACCTACAGAGTCAAAAATTGAGAATTACGAATTAAGAGTTAATAATGAAAAAAATGGATCAGAGAGTGGAGAAGGGACAATCCAGGTTTATTTAAAAGACTCTGAAAACAAGCCTCAATTTGAAGAGGGGGAGTTTGTTCTTGATCTTAAAAAAATAAATAGCAAAAAGGCTGAGATTACTACAAATGCTCAATTTGATAATGTTTCTGCAGCAATTGCTAAACATCCGATCAGGATCAATGATTTAACCGAGACCAAGGTCAATAAAAGACCAAGTCCTCCATTTACAACATCGACTTTTCAACAAGCCGCTGTAAACGTACTTGGAATGACCTCCAGAAACTCCATGAGAGCAGCTCAAAAGCTCTATGAAGCAGGTTTGATAACCTACATGAGAACAGACAGCCTAAATCTATCTACACAGGCTGTAAGCGCTGCTAGAGATGTAATTACTGCTAAATATGGTGCTAAATACCTTCCGGAGAAAGGAATGTTTTATAAAACAACCAGTAAATCAGCTCAGGAAGCTCATGAGGCTATTCGTCCAACAGAATTTAAAACTACAGAACTCCCAAAATCATTTAGTATTCAGGAACAAAAAGTGTACGACTTGATTTACCGTAGAGCTATGGCTTCTCAAATGAGCACAGCTGTTTTTACTCAGAAAACTATCACTGCTATCATCGACAAACCTTCTGATTTAATTAAACAATTAGAGTTCTCAGCAACTGCTCAAAAGTGTGACTTTGATGGATGGATGAGACTTTATAAGGTTAATGAGAACAAAAAGCTTATTAAGGTTATTGAAGAATTAAAATCAGGATCAATTCTTTATGCAAAAGATATTTACGGTATTCAACACTTTACTCAGCCGCCTGCAAGATTTACTGAAGCCAGCCTTATCAAAGCTTTAGAAAAATATGGTATAGGTCGTCCTAGTACTTATTCTTCAATAGTTTCTGTAATCATGCAGCGAACTTATGTTGAGAAAGAAGGTAAATACTTTTATCCAACAGATACTGGATTCGTAGTCTCCGACTTTTTAAGAAATCACTTCCCTAATATTGTCGATATCGATTTTACTGCGAGTATGGAAGGCGACCTTGATAAAATCGCTAATGGAGATCTTAAATGGGTGCCTATGATTGATACTTTTTTTACACCTTTAAAAGCCCAGGTGAAGATTAAAGATAAAGAGGTAAATAAAGATGATGTAGTAATTCTTGGATCAAGCGATATAAAATGTGATATTTGCGGCAAGCCTATGATCAAGAAGCTAGGCAAATTCGGTGCATTCTTATCTTGCTCTGATTTCCCTACCTGCAAAGGTATGATGAGTTTAAATGGAGATAAGCCAGATACAATCAACGGTATGACTATGGAAGAGCATATAAATTCAGATGAATTTAAAGCTACCTACAAACCAGGTCCATTGACCGATGACGGCAGACAATTTGCTTTCAAAAAAGGCAGATTTGGAGAGTTTTGGGCGCATCCTGATTACCCAAAAGTAAAAGACGCTAGACCCCTAGATTACACAGACGTTAAATTGAAAGAATTATTTGGTGACGCACCTAAATCAAAAGACGGTAAAAAAATGCTTTTACGAAAAGGTAAGTATGGATTCTTTTGGGCACATCCTGATTATCCGACTGTTAAAGAGATTATTAAAGTTAAAAAGGATTCCACTGCTGACTTAAAATAAGCTCATGATTACTCTTGAAAATATGTGAAATCTCTCATTACTATACTTGATGTGATATACTAAATATATCCCAAAACACCCAACAATCAATAATTAATTTGTCAAAAATTTTTACTACTTATTGCGTTTGAAGGTAAATTAAAATTTCTAGTTAGAAATTTGACTCTAACTATAATAAGCCAAACTGACTATGAAAATGAGAGTTTTATATTTAGGATCGGAAGATTCGCATTCACATGCTGCTGCTAAAATGATGTTTAGATTTTCTAAATCATCAGAAATCCCCTCGGATGAACTTGTACCTGTTAAATCAATTGATGAAGTGTTTGATAAACTAGAAAAGTTTGAGGCTCATATGGCTGTTATTCCGATTGAGAATAGTTTGGTCGGTGATATCAATCTTAATTTTAATAGATTCTTTACCACAGACGTTTGTATTATTCGTGAATTATATCTGAAAATTAACCATAACCTTTTAATTTATCCAGATTCAAAAGTTTCTAATATTAAGAAAATCTTTATTCATCCAGAAATTAGACAGCTCTGCAAAAAGTTTTTAGAAAACCATCAGGAATGGGAAGAAATAATAACTGAAAGTACCTCTGATGCTGCAAGATTAATTAAAAATGAACAATTGATTGATTCAGCAACTATTGCGAGTACATATGCCTCAGAGCTATATAATCTCAAAATCGCCAAGCAATCCATTGCGGATGACAGTAAAAACTACACACGGTTTGTCGTCATTACAAAAGAATTATTTGATTTTCCGCCATTCGATGCTGATAAGTGCTCATTAATATTTGAGCTCCCTCATTCGCTTGGAGCACTTCAAAACTCACTACAAACATTATCAGATGGAGGAGCCAACATTACAAAAATTGAATCAAGGTCTATCTCAAAAAACCCTAAAGTATACCGGTTTTATATAGATTTTTTGTTTGAAAATGGATTAAATTTAGGCGGATTTGAAAAGGTAACGAACAACTTGAGAGTTCTTGGTTTTTATAAAGCCGGCAAACATGTAGAGGAAAGTTAAAAACATTGTTAATTCCCCTTATTTATAGTAAAATCACCAAGATATTATTAGTCAACCCTTGAAAAGATGAAAAGAACCTGGCAGCCAAAGAAAATTATACGATTGCGAAAGCATGGATTTTTAAGCTTAATGAAAACCGCTAACGGTAGAAATGTAATTAAGAGAAGAAGAGCTAAAGGTAGAATGAAGCTTACTGTTTCTGATGAATTTCGAACAATGCTGAAAAAGCCTAAACATACGCTTAGATAATTTTTAAGTAAGATTATGGAAAATAGCGAGTGCAAAGATGCACCCGCTATTTTTTTATCAATGTCTCTGATTTAATTTTATATACTAATGCCAAGAAGCTACTCACTGAAAAGCAAAAAGGAGTTTGAAATTCTTTTTAAAAATGGTGAAAGAAAGTATTCGAAAAACTTTTCAATTGTTTCACTTCCAGCTCTTGAATTAAAATTCGGTTTAATTATTCAAAAGAAAAATGTTAAATTAGCATCACACCGTAATTATGGTAGAAGGATTATTCGAGAAATTTTGAGAACAGAATTTATACCAAACTTTGGTAAAACTCGTCATATAGGAATTGTATGCAAGGTCAACTTGAAAACAAATATTGATCAATCTGGTTTAAGTTTAGTCAAAGCAGAGCTGATTAATATTTTACGGCAGATTAGATAAATCTTGAACCACACTCACATAAACATTTGGAATTATTTTGGTTGGAGTACGTAGTGGTGATTTATAGCTAACATTTATAGATTTAGAGATACTGGCTAAAAGAGCCATTGTAACTGTTTTCTCAAGATTTGGTGAGCCAATTGTCTTTATCGGAAATGGTTTG
>JAYTAQ010000013.1:0-5653 GCA_043737415.1 bacterium | reverse complement strand
ATTGTGCCTTCACGCCTTGAATATTCCGATATAAAAATTTGGTCAAATCTCAATTCCTTGCATAAATCGACTGTGTCTGTGAATTCATCTTCTGTTTCTCCGGAAAACCCTACTATTACATCTGTAGTTAGTGAGATATCAGGGATTTTGTTCTTAATCTCGAAAACCTTATCTCTAAATTCTTCTCTGGTATAGTAACGATTCATTCTTTTCAAAACTGAGCTTGATCCTGATTGAAGGGCAAAATGTATTTGTTTTGCAATATTTTTTTCACTAGCCATCACATCAATTAATTGCATATTAATGTCGTAAGGATGAGAACTTGTGAATCTGAGCCAGAATTCACCTTTGATTTGCGCAAGAGTCTGCATTAATCCAGCAAAATCAGTTGGATCTGTGGACAAACTCTCCTGATTACTTAGTTTTTCTTTAACTTTTATTCTTGATTGTTCGGTAACTAGCGAAGTAATTGGAGTTCTTAATAAGTTGTCATTTCGCCAAGAATTAACATTTTGGCCTAATAATGTGATCTCCTTATATCCCGACTTCACTAGTGCTTCAACCTCATCATGAATTTGTGCAAAAGGTCTGTAAACCTCCTTGCCCCGAGTAAATGGGACTATACAGAATGTGCAGAACTTATTACAACCTGTTGAAATCGGTACATATGCCTGAAACTTTGAATTGTATTTTGGCTTAACAGCAAAATAATCTTCAGACTTATCACTTGTCTCTACACCCAGCACCTTAGGTAGAAGGTGAATGTCGTTGATTTCTAGTACATAATCCAGCCATGGCATCCTCTTTTGTAATGATCCTCCATACTTTTTCTGGTATTCGTCGGATTTCTCAAAGCCCTGTCGTATGTCTCTTTTTGCCATACAACCTGTAAGAATAACTTTTGTATCAGGTTTATCTTTTTTGTATACAAAGAATTTTTTACCCATCCCAAGAACTCTGTCCTCAGCTTTTTGCCGAATTGAGCAAGTATTTAATACATAAAGGTCGGCGTTCTCTCCTTCCAGACACTCGCTATATCCCATCGATCTGCAAACTGCAGCAACTCTCTCAGAATCTGAGATATTCATCTGGCAGCCGAATGTTGTGATTGTGTAGGTCTTCATCTATGAGATTATACAATAAAAAAGGATAAGCGTTGGCGTCATGAGCAGTGCAATCTTCTGATTAACATATATACGAGAAGATTTTGCTTTAATAAATTAAAAATACAGGTTCAGTAGTAATTGGTTAAACCGGAGTAATAGCAGGAATGCCACCAGAAGTGTCATTGGACTGGGATCCAGACTGGTAAAAATCTCCCCACGATTTGATTAAATCCTGGTTTTGAAGTGAAAGTATCTCTGCTCTAATCTCTTGTTTCTTAGCTCTTCTTGAAGCTCTAGAAATCGATGCAAGCAACACTGGAATAACTCCAACGATCACCATTGTTATTGTGTTTGCAACAATATCTTCGGGATTAACGATCTGACGAAAAAAGTAGAGAACGACTGCCATTTTGATTACAATTAATAAAGATGAGGTTATATAGCCTTTTTTTCCAAGTTCATTAGAAAATAAAAAGATAGTTAAACCATCTACTAATAGCATAAAACCGCCGTAATTCTGTCTATATTGATATGTTACATAAAGATTAATTGTTAAAGCAAAAAAACAGCTTGCATAATATCCCCAAATTTTATTATAAAAGGCTCCCATAAGGGCAAAACTAACAGAAAAGCAGAGAGCAAGTATTTGGTAAAGTAGGTTCGGCTGCTGTCTAAATACAGTCAACACAGCCATAAATGTACCAAATACCCAGATAAGTATTATCAAAAATAGGTTAATGTTGCTTCGCTCAGGTAAAATTCCGTGTCTTTCCTGGGCATCAATGTCGTTTAAGTCTTTTAAAAGCCTGTCCTGTTCAATTGGTAATGTGGGCGCCATGATTTGAGTTTTATTAACTTGTTATTGTATCTTTTTTGAAATAGGCTTTCCAGATAGTGTCTTTAATTATAAATCCGCAAGAATAATCTTGCGGATAGAATTTAATAAAATTTAGAATTAGTTAGTTGATATTTCAAAAAGCTCTTCGTTGAACTTCGCCTCTCCATGAGTTCCTGATACGTAGTGATAAAGAGTAAATGATGCCTTGCCGTCCTTAATGCCGAGGAATTTAAGGCCTGTAGCTGATTTAAGTACCGTTTCTTCTAGGTCGTTCATAGAAACCTGTCTAATTGTTACAACAGGCACATTATCTGACGACCAGACATAGAATGTACCATCTACATCATAAGTAATCGCCTTTGTACTATTGGCAAAAGCAAGCCCTGTCTCATTCATATTACGAAACCCTCCAAATTCACTTCGACCCTGTATATAAACATGATCAGAAGCATCGCTAGCTGAGCACCGCGTGTAATAAGATGTAGCCAAAAACTGATCACTAAAACTATTCATTATAAATGTTTGATTGCCCTGTACTGCGTCATATTTTTGTCCTCCAACGAAATATGCAGTTTTTATTGAGTCGTTTACTGTTTCTCCAGCAATGTTATTTGGAAGTGCGGACATTCCTGTGACTGCAATTGTTGATTCGTTAACATTAAGTGATGTAGCAAAATTATATCCTGAAGGTAATGTGTAAGCTACAGATATTTTACTTGTACTATCAATTACTTTCACCTGATTCCAATTAGCTTTTTCAATGAAATAAACTTTTGATTTATCTACTGAAACGATCGGTTCTGGAACTATCTCAGAGCAAGTTGAGTTAACGTTTTTTGTATTATCGTATAGATACTCAATGTTTTTAACTACTTTGTTTTTTGAAACAATTTCGTACCCAGAGCCCTTAATCAGCCTTACCTCAAATGAGACCGATGCAGATGGGGTCTGGGTTGCCGTAGGGGCTGCAGTTGGAGCGTTAGTAGATGTTGGTGCCAATGTTATGGACGGAGTAGGGGATTGGCGATTGTTTTACCTCAGAAATATCTGCTGTTTTTTCCGGAGTCTTTGTCACCTGATATGTTTCTACTGCAAGGCCTGTGCCTGCTATAGCTGTTGTACCTATTATTGCTGCGATTCCTGCTTTTGTAGCAAGAAACGCTTTTAGTCCTGTTAAAATACCTGTTGTTGTTAGTAATGTAGATACACTTAGAGTTGTAAGGGTTAATGGTGCTGCATATGCCGGGCTAAGTTCTACTTGTGAGATTGCTGTTAATAAAAGTGGTATTCCGATCAATGATTTAATATTCCTCTTTTCCAGCTGCTTTTTAACCTTTTCTATACTTCTATAAAACTTTTTCTTTGAAGTATCTTCTTTGATTTCAAGCACACTCGCAATCTCTACAAATGAGAGTCCTTCCCAAATACGCAGATTAATTATCTCTTGTTCCTCTGGTGTAAGCTTTTATATCTCTTCTTTTACTTTTTCTAGTAAATCTTTATTCATTATTTCGTCTACGAAACTTACTTCGTATTCTTGTTCGACGTGTATATTTTCATCTAATTCAGAAGTTTGAGGGAGATTAAACTTTTTATAGCTTAAATTCCTTGCTGTCCGGAATAACCAATACTTCATGCTGATATTCTTCCATTCAAATGTATCCAGTTTTTTATAAAACTCTACAAATGTTTGAGATGAGATATCCCTCCGCATCATGCTGGTTATTTAGAAGCGAAAACGAAAAACGATAGACATCATTGATAAAATACTTATACATTTCATCAAAATGTGTTTTGTTTTTCTTGGCTGCTTTCAGCAGTTCTTGTTCTTTGACTAAATTAATTGTACTCATTTGAACCTATTAATAAATGTGAACAATATTAGCAGTAATACTTCTTTGTACAATATAACGCTAATACTCTCGCATCTATAGACTAATACTAATTATGGGGTTTTAGGAACAAAAACAGAAAAACTCCGGAGGTGTAATTCCGGAGTTTAATTTTTATCGTGAACAATTAGAATATTAATTAACCGAATATAATATTGATAATTCTTTTCTTTCCTACTTTTAAGACCCCTGATTCTCCGATTAGCTCTTCATTGTTTGTGATAACTCTATCGGCAATTTTTACAGCATTTTGCTCGATAAGTCGTTTTGCTTCGCTTTTTGAAGCTGCAAAGTTTAGTGCAAGAAGCAAATCGACAATTAAAGTAGGATTTTTGATGGAATAGGAATCCGTAATCTCAGTGTAATCAGATTTTTGAAAAACCATTTCAAACGACTCTTGTGCCTGTTTCACAATATTGAGATCAAAATTATTAAAAGTAGCAACAATTACTCTTCCTAACATTTTTTTTGCATCCATTGGATGTACATCTCCAGACTCAACCTTGCTTTTTAAATCGTTAAGATCCGTTTTGCTAATTTCTGTTAGTTCCCTAAACCAAATCCACATTATATTATCGGGAATAGACATAACTTTTCCGAACATTATATTTGGTTCTTCAAGAACAGCTATGTAGTTGCCCTTACTCTTGCTCATTTTTGCAATTCTACCGGCATTATCAATAGAACCATCAGTTCCTGGTAAAAGATCGTTACAAATAAAGACTTCAGGGTTTTGCCCACTAACTTTCATCAGCTCTCGGCACCAATGTAGGTTTAGAAACTGGTCAAGGCCTCCAACTTCAATATCAGGATTTAAGACTACAGAATCATATGCCATGAATAATGAATACATCAATTCTGCTAAACTAACAGAGTTTCCCGATGCAACTCTGCTTTTAAAATCTGATCGTTCAAACATTTGTGAAGCACTAACTTTTTGTAAAATTGGAATCCAGTTTGTCATAGTCATTGGAGCTAACCATTCACTATTTTTAAATGTTTTAATATTAGTGTTTAAATCAATAATTTTACCAGCCTGCTGAAAGTATGATTTCATATTTCTTTCAATATCTTCATCTGTCAAAGTTTTTCTCTCTGACATATTTCCACTTGGATCACCTATTTTGGCAGTAAACTCACCTATGATAAGGGTAATATGATGTCCCATGCGTTGAAATCTGCGAAGCATCATAAGCGCAATTCCATGGCCAATATGAAGATCGGGTCCGGTTGGGTCAATTCCTAACTTGACATGAAGTGGCTTGCCGGTTTGTTTGGATTTCCTAAGCCGGTCAAGCAATTCATTGCTGCTTATTCCTGGTATTGGCATGATAGCCTCAGGGTGGTTTGCAACCTTGCTTGAAATAATTCCAAACTGTTCCTCAGCAGTTAGCTGGGAAAGGTCAGTATTTTGATTAAGGAGTATTTCCTCAATTGTCTCTAAGTATGTTTTTTCCATTTTATTCGATCCTTCAGGTATCAAATGCAAGGACGAATGGTTAACGTGGTACCACCTTGCTTTTAAGCTAAATAAATAACTCCTTTGTTTTGCTCTTAGTTTTAAGGCTAAACGCTAGTAAGCTCCAGAGTGTAATTCATCTTTATTTCTACGAATGCCTTACTCCACCGGCATCTCTCAGGTGTCACTCAATAAAAACTACTGTGTCTCTTTCACCGCTTTCTATTTAATAATAACATAGAAAATTCTGGTAGGAAAGGCAATTTGTATACATTAATTACTATTATCTACTTGTCGCGCCGATACTATTAGTCTTTCGGCTCCAATTCCCGGAGGCCAGCATGTCATCATAGTTAAT
>JAYTAQ010000012.1:0-2238 GCA_043737415.1 bacterium | reverse complement strand
CATCGGGTGGCACGTCCAGAGGAAATTGCCCACACAATTTTGTTTTTAGCGGCAGAAGAATCGGAGTATTTGACGGGAGGAATTGTGGATGTGAATGGGGCGAGTTATTTGCGCTGATTGATTGAAAGCGATGGGGGCGATCGCTTCAGCATTAGTTGTTAATTGGCGATCGTGCTGTGAAACCAAAAATTGGTTTGAAGAACGGGACGATCGCTCGAAAGAAGTCTCGTCGAAACGGTTCTTTGTCTTTATTGAACCGTTTGAAGCTAGCTGTGGATTTTAAAAGGTTATTTGTTTGCTTGATTGGGAACTCTTAATTTAGTAGGTGAAGAGCTATCTATAAAGATAGAGAACAAGTTTAAAGTTATGAAAAAGATAAAAAGTTAGACATATGGATAACGCAAGATCAATGTATGAAGGTGGAGACGTTTGGAGAGCCGATTCTCCTAACATGGATTATGATTTACTGGAAGATCTAGGTTTACTTTGTATATATTGCGGTAACTTAGTTTTTTTAAAGAAAGGAAGAATAAATCGTCCACATTTTTCTCATTATCAAATTTCTGACGAGAAGCTCGATCAATGTCGCCTTCGCCAAGAAGCATACGCTTCATATGCCTCATGTGATTGGAAGAATTTAGTTGAAGGAAAAGAGCAACGTCTTAAAATTCTTCAAAATTATTTTTTAGAGATTGTAATCAGAGAGATTGAAAACTTTAGAGAGAAGTTTAAAGAGATTAAGAACTCCATTAATTATTTAGACAAAATTATAGATCAAGCTAGTTACTTATATCGTCAAAATCGAAGTGAATTAGTGCGACATTCTGCAAATTTATGCTCTTCAGAAAAAGAAGACTACCCACTTCAATTTCAAATTACGTGTGAGGCAATTAACTATTTGACAACTATGTCTGGTGCTCCTCCCTTAAAAGAGCTACTTACATACAGCATATATGAGCTTATTGAAACAGGTTTATATGATTTATCCCACAACGCAAACACTTATATAGTAGGCAAAATAGGTTATAAGTTAGCAGAGATTCTGGCTCACACAGATTGGGTCGCTCAGTTTAATTTGATACAACGCTTGAAAGGGAGTCGCTCTAAGCATAGTAATTTTGAGTCAAGACTCTATACAAATTTTGTTGCAATTGATGAGAATCCTACCGAAATTCAACCTAATCATTTGCTTTTAGAGCAGATCAGGAATGTGAGGATAAGCAAAGAATTTGAGAGAGCTGTTTATTTCAGTCAAAAATTGTCACGTTCTGAAGTATTTAAGAATAAAGACCTAGATCCATTACATCCATTACAGGAATACCGTTTAAAGTTTACGTCGGAAAATAAAATCATGCTGCACCGCCTGGTTGACTTTGGGGAACTCAAAATACAAGGAACTGAGCTTTGTCAGTTTGTCGAAATTAGAGAAGAAGTTAAATCGGGAGAGTGGATTTCTATTCATCCTCGCTATGAATGTTTATTATCTTCGATTGGGAAAGATTCAAGTATTACTATCCATAAAAATCCTTACTATCGCCAGGGTTTAAATATGCCAATTGATCTCGCATATTTAAACAACGATGAGATACGCCACTGTCTAGTCGCAATTGGCTATCCAATGAAAAAGAAAGTTTTTCCGAAAATAGTTCCTAGTCAGAGCCATCTTCATCAATATGAGGTTTTAAGAAATAATATAGATGATTTCTTTATGAAAAGATATAGTTATTGGCTGCGTAACCATTGGGTTAAAAAGATGAAAGAAGATTTACAAAATATTCTTGTTGAAGAAGTTCTTATTCGTAATTTTCTTGTTAGCAGAAAAGATGCTACACAGATAGCAGCGAGACTTCAAGAGCTTGATTTTCCAATCAAAGAACCGTGTTTAGTTAAGATATTTTCCGCAATTTTTTATCTACCTACTGATGAACTTCAAATTTTTATAACAGAACACGCTGGCACACGTCTACTATTTCGCTGTAGTGAGGAGAGAAACCAAACTACATGATGTTAAAATGTTAAAGTTATCTGTCACTATTTCTCTTGCTCTAGGATTAAAATTACCATGGTAATTAAGTGGGGCAATTAACGAAGCGATCGCAGGTGATAAATAGTTCAAGCACTGCAACAGTTCGTGACATGTGATGAATTTAGAAGTTGCAGGTTTTTCTATTGCCGAACTAAATTTTGTGGAATAAAAATAGCCAAACTATTCCACCACTTTACAACGATCGCAGCCAT
>JAYTAQ010000011.1:0-5677 GCA_043737415.1 bacterium | reverse complement strand
ATAAAATATATATCAGACATCATGCTCAAAAACGACCTAAAAAAAATTACCAGTCTATTCTTTACTTCACGAGTTAGATTAAAGATCATGACATTGTTTTATACTCACCCTCAAGAATTGTTTCATATGAGAGAAATTGCTCGAACAATTGATGAACAAATAAACGCTGTTCGAAGAGAATTGATATCAATGGAAAAGACAGAATTTCTTCTTTCGAAAAAAGATGGAATAAAGAAGTATTTCATGTTAAACCCTGATTTTCCATACTACAATGAATTAAGGGGAATAGTAATGAAATCTTATGGTTTAGGATATCAAGTATTCAAAAACAGAAAAGGTTTAGGAAACATAAAATTCGCAGTTTTGACTCATACTTATTTAAGTCACGAAAAGTCAGATAGCAATAATCTTGATATGCTAATTGTTGGTGAACCAGATTTACAAGTACTGGAAGAGGCTGTAAAAGAGGCTCAACAATCTGAATCAAAGGAGATCTTCTATTCTGTGATTTCTGAGAAAGAATTAGATATGAGAAAAAAGAGAAAAGACTCTCTTGTTTATTCTATGACGGTACTTCCTCGATCCATGGTTATAGGATCTGATGAAGAATTTGTGATGTAATTAAATTTATTTTTCTGACTTCACCCACATCTTTGTGGCAATAATCCCTTACTATGTATTGGTGAGGGATATTTTATTTTCGATATTATGACAGATTTTATTAGTAGCCTAAAAATAAATTCAGTACAAGCATAGTTTCTTTTTTGGGTTTAAATTTATAAAAGTTATTTTGCTAATCGCTATCTTCTGTTAGTGGTTATTCAATCTTTCAAATTGTTTAAGGCTTCCACCTTAAGTGCCAGGGTTCGTATTTATACTCAGGATTGGCTTTTGGGTAAGAAATTGAGAAGTGATACTTTGGTGAATTAGATTCAATCCATTTTACAAACTTCATATTTTCATTGACTGCGAATGTATAATTTGATTCGTTTGAGAGCAGATCAACAGCTACACCGAGCTGATGCTCACTACAACCCGGATAAGCAGAATAGCTATTTGCTCGTGCCTCAGCTTGAGCTCGAGATAGTCTTGGGTTAGCTGTTAATTCATTTTGAACATACTTCTCAAATATATAGGATTGATCAGAGTAAGAACGATATCCAGAAACTACTTTCAAATCAATACCACTATTTGCAGCATCAGTGATCATATTAGTTAAATCATTCACGATTAAACCCGAAAGTTGAATATTTCCTCTTGAATAGTTTTTATTAAAAAGAAGAATATTTGATGGTTCGAAAGTTCCAATGCAGCTAGATTTAGTAATAGCAAATGTTAAATAATTTGCAGAGGTAAAAAGAGGTGATACATTATAAATTTTAAGAGGAATGGATGCCTGATTGATAACTAGAGTAGGTTTAGGAGTTACAGTAGTTGAAGGAGTTGGAGTAAAATCTTTAGGATCATATTCAATTCTTTCTTGAGAATTTATGGAAAGTAAACTGGAATTCTCACTTAATAATAGGTTTACGCTATTTTGATTTTGTGTAATTCTAAAATTCTGATTCTGGAAAATAAATATAGTCAAAATAGTACTACAAACACCTATTAATAGAAAAAAAGCATTTTTTAGGTATTTAGTCACAATAAATTTTAATTAAACAAATAAATTAAAAATGCTATTTTTTAGCATTCTGAGGAGCAACATTCATTTTAACCATTAGCCTGTCTGCAATATCAATCCATGCAACTTGAGCAGTATTTCCACCATTTGGAAGAGTGCTATCGATAGTCGCTCTTGGCTCACGAAACCAGACAAGCATAGTGAACTTAGGATTATTTAGAGGAGCAATCCCAATATAGCTGGTATTTACTACGTTAGGCATGTAACCAACACCATCTGGTTTTGGAATATCTGCGGTACCTGTTTTACCTGAAAAAGGATATCGACTATAAAACTCCTGAGCTCTGCGACCTCCGTTTGAAGTGGCAACTGCATTTACATTAAGAGCGTCATCCGCGGCCTGTGCATCAACAACTTGTTCGATAAACACCGGTTCAAAAACTTTTTGTTTGCCGTTATCATTGATTTCTTTCACAATTGTTGGTTTATAGCTTCGACCACCTGATGCTAAGATATTCCATGCATTTGTCATCTGAATTGGAGTGAACGCCAAACTTCCCTGTCCATAGGAAGCTGTGGCCTGGTCAACTCTAGTCCAGGTAGAGGGATCTTTCATATTAAAAACAGACTCATCTCCTAACTCAACTCCCGAGCTTTTACCTAAGCCAAATTTACCTAGTGTATCAACAAACCTCTTTATATCAACAGCTTTTGCGACTCTCAATGCTCCCACATTATCTGAGAGCTGCAACATACTCTCAACTGTTACAGCCGATCTAACTAATTTACCAGCTGTACAAAGCGTGACGTCTTGAACTTTTTCACATCCATTATGGCCTCCAAGTGAATAGTCAGGATTTGTAGGAATTGCTTTAAAGTTATAAGCAATCGCAAGCGTAATAACTTTTTCGATAGAGCCTGGCTCATAGATAAATGAATTAGCGGCATCGCGATAGACCTCAGTGGCATCAAGGCTCTTTGTCCTCAAGACTTCTCGAACAGCCGAAGAATACTTCTCCACTCTTGGATCTACAATCGCTGCTTTTGCAGCAGCCTCTTTTAGGTCATTAGATTCCTTAATCTTTTGTGCCTCATCCTCCAATTTCTTTTTTTGATTCTCAATCTCTTTTAGCCTTGCCTCATATCCTTCAGGATAAAATACCTGCTTATCGTTAGAAACAGCCGGTACAGCCACGTCGGTTGTAGGGGTAGGAACCGGATCAGCCTTTTTATTACATTCTTCATTTAAGATGTAGTAATCAAAATTAGGATCGCAATTGATTTTTTCACCCTTCCAGTATTCATTTGGATCAAACGTAGGCAAATTTACAATAGCCATGATTTTTCCTGTATTAGGCTCCATTATTACTGCTGTAGCCTCTTTTGACTTAAACTTATCCATCCAATACCACATTCTCTCTTCAAGCATTAGTTGCATACTTCTATCAATAGTAAGTGTTACGTCTATTCCGTTTCTTGATTTAATGTTGGAAAAATCCTCGTTAACAATAACCTGGTTTTTACTATCTTTTTTACCTTCAAAAACTCCCTCTGTTCCTCTTAATACACCGTCAAAATATGATTCAATTCCATATCTTCCTACATCATTTCCTTGCTCATCTCTACCAACAAATCCAATAATCTTTGCTGCAAGCTGCTTATCAGGATAAACACGCTTTGACTGCTCCTCATAAGTCCATATATTTAAGCTTTGAGGGTATTTACTGATAATTTTGTCCACAATTTCGGAATCAACCTTATTTGCCAAAGCTACGTATTTAAGTTTAGGGTTTGAGATCCTCTCTAAAATTATCTGCCTTTCAAGTCCGGTATAAATTGCTAAATCGTCGGCAAATCCCTCTCTTGTAATTCCTTCTTTCTTGACCTTTTCATCATTGAAACCGTCAGGGAGGGCAAAAACACCGTATGCAAGCTGACTAACCGCTAATGGGCTTCCGTCAGAGAAAAATACACTTCCTCGGGTAGCCTGAAAGGTTTTACGAAGTTCGTCTCTAATCTCAGATCTTACAGACCATCTACTATTTTCTAAAACTTGAACACGAAATAATTGAAGAATCATTACTAAAGTAAGAATGAAAAAAATGGATTTGACGATGAAAGTATTTTTTTTAAGATGGGAGTCCATTCGTCGAAGTATAAAATATATAGAGAAAAATAACTAAATATTTGAAGTCAATTTTTTTTAACAACTGATTTCAGATATTTAAATACTTATAAATTATTGGCCAACAGACATATACTTAACATCAGCTGTTGAAATATCAACATAACCAAGATTTTGTGACTTCTCTTTGATAAAGTCATACTTACGTGCCTGAGCAATATCCTCACCAATTTTTTTATTTTCAACAATAAGGGCTGATTTTCTACTCTCTAATTTCGATATGTCTTCACCCTTAGTAGCAAAGATACTCATTACATAAAGTTGAATAAACACAAATACAATGGCGGAAAAAGCTGTTATATACACAAGGGCCATTAGAGAGTTTGGTCTCTTATGTCTAATTCTTAACTGACTTCTTTTTGTAAATGTATAGCTTGGCACTTCTTGATTGCGGATTCTTAATTATCTCTGTAATGTTTGGTTCTTTGACCTCAAAACCTTCTAAGTGGTTAGTAATGATTGATTCTTCAACCAAATTAAAAGAAATTATTATTCCTTTCCCTTCAGCATTTAGAAATACAGGGATTTTTTGGATTAATGACTCTAGTCTTGAATTCTCGCTATTTACAAAAGACCTAACAGCCTGGAAAAATTTAATTTTATAGGATCCAGGAAATTTACTTTTATTTAGTATTCCTAGTACATCTTCCACTTTTTCAAATTTCTGGTTCTTACGTTTATTAACAATTTCTGCAGCTAGTGACTTTGCATTCTCAATCTGACCTAATTCGAAGAAGATTTTCTCTAATTCGAAAGCATCAAATGTGTTTAATACTTCGGCAGCAGTTAAAGATTTGTCCACAGGAGTTGACTCTCTGTCCTTAGCTTTAACCAGCTTTCCATCGTACCTCATATCCAAACGTTGGCGTGTTCTGCTAAATGATATGCCTAAATTCAAGGTAAGCTGATAATTTGAAAATCCTAAGTCAGCTAATATAAAGTCGAATTTCTTAATATCGAAAAGTTTTGCAACTTCATCAATATTAGCGAAATCGGCTTGTACGATATACCAGGTCTTTTTTACGTTATCGACTAAAGTTAGTTTATAAACTAATTTACCATCGAGCTCGAAATCTTCAATCTGAAATTCAAAGCTTGAATCGGACACAACCCATTCAATAGAATTTAAACTGAGGTCAATTGATATTAAAACTCCTTGGTCCATTTTTCTAAATATCTCTACTGAATGGCCTGCTTGTCCGAGAGTGCAATCAATGACTGCAATTCTCTCGTTCTTCAACGACTCAAATTCTCTTAATACTCCTTCGAGTAGTACTGGTACATGTTTATCCATAGTTTTCTTGGTTTATTTTAATGAAAGAGTTTTATCTAGCTTATCGCTTATAGCAGAAGAATCGTCGCTTATCAACTTTTTCTTCCCATTCCATCGGGTTTTATCCCAAATTTCGACCCATCTCATTAATCCAAGAAAAACTACTTCTTCATCCACTTCAGCAAACGACTTAAGAGATTGAGGCAGTACAAATCTCCCTTGTTTGTCTAAAGTGATCTCATGTGCAGAACCTATCAAGAATCTTGTAGTGTCTCTGACAGTATCATTTACGAAACGTCCATCTGTTATTTCTTTTGTAAGAGCGAGGAAGCGATTCTCATCAACCAGAATCATACATCCATCATATCCCTGCATAACGATTAGTTTGTCTCCCAGTTCATCTCGAAACTTTTTCGGCATCGCAATGCGATTTTTGTCCGTTACTTTTGTTTCGAATTCGCCGATTAACATAATTCACCACTATTCACCACTTCTAACCACCCTAGTGTAAGATAATTATAGTTAGATTGCAAATACCCCTTAAGGAGGAGTTAACTGATATGGAGAGCAATCTTTAATTTTATAAATTCAATGC
>JAYTAQ010000010.1:0-2246 GCA_043737415.1 bacterium | reverse complement strand
ATGGTTTGAGTGGTAGTCCTACAGAGCACAGGGGGTTGGCGAAGTATCTCTTTGAAAGAGGATTCACGGTTTATTGTCCACTTTTAAGTGGACATGGTACTTCAGAATATGATATGAAAAAATATTCGCATAAAGACTGGTTGATTGACGGTGTGATTGCATTTGAAAAACTCCATTCTGAATACGAAAATGTAAGTGTTATTGGTCATTCGATGGGAGGTTTACTTGCAACTAATATCGCAGCAAAGTACCGAGTTAATAAACTTGTACTTCTTGCACCGGCTTATCTTAATAGCATGACAAGGATCAAAGTTATCCTGCCTTTTGGAAAGTACTTTATACGTTGGTATCAATTAGGAAGAGGTAAGTCTCCTACACAGTTTAAGAAGCCTTATAAACCAATATCTTATCCCAAAGTGTCTACAAAAAGTCTTCATGATATGTTCAAATTAATTAAACTAACTAAATCAGCCTCTAAAAAAGTATTAAGTCCTACATTGCTTCTTCAAGGAGAAAAAGACCAACTCGTACCAGTGCATTGCTCAAAAGAGTTATTTGAACTTCTTGGAACTACTCAAAAGAGAAGAATAATTTATCCAAATTCCGGTCACGGATTGTCTGCTCACGTGGATCGAGAAGTTGTTTGGAAGGATATTTATAAATTTCTTAGAGTTTAATTTTATCAACATAATCTGCAAGAAATTTACTGATTTTACCCAATTTCATAAAGTTAAAAGCCATTTCATCAACGGTATAAAAATCCCTGTGCATAATAAAGCCGACAGCTGGGTCCTCTGTTTGAGGAAGAATTTTATCGACTCTTGCTACAAAAAACATTTCAGTACGGCTCCATGTGTATTTCGTAACATTATTTAAAGATTTCATCTCAAGAAATCCAATCAATTTATAGTTTTTAATCTCAATATCAGCCTCTTCTTGAAGTTCACGCCTCAGCGCAAGAATAGGATTTTCGTTTCTTTCGACAGTGCCCCCAGGAAGCATCCAACCGCTAATTCCGTCATTTGAAACCATACAGACATGTTTATCTGAGTTTAAAGCTATACATCTAACTTTGCGGATATTGTTAAAATTTTTAGTGTCTAAGAGGTTGTCAGTCGGGTGAAATTTGAGGTAAAGGTTCTTCGACGTCAATTGTCTCCTATATTCAATAGGTTCTATCATACTAAAGTATAGCCCAAACACTAGGCAATTAACACTTAAGCAGCTATATTTTTTTCGCAAAATTCATTTAACGGGCAATCTTTGCAATTGGGATTCTTTGGGAAACAGTAATTTCTTCCGATCAGAATTAGCTGTTTTGGTGTATTCACAAAGTGATCGACAGGCAAAGACTTCATCAAATCCAGCTCAATTTTTTTTGGGTCCTTAGCTTGTGTCCAGCCTATTCTATATGTAACTCGTTTAATATGAGTATCTACAACAAATCCCTCTGGAATCGAAAAAACATCAGTTAAAATAACATTTGCCACTTTTCTTCCGACTCCCGGTAAAGTTATTAATTCTGCAATAGTTTGAGGGACTAGATTGTTAAAATCCTCGTCTATTATCCTCGCAGTTTCTTTTATATGCCGAGCTTTTGTTCTGTAATAATTAATACGTGAAATTAGTTTCTCTATCTCTTCGATAGAGGCATTTTTCAAAGTTTTTGCATTTGGATATTTTGAAAATAGATCTACTGTAACTTTATTTACCATTAAATCAGTGGTTTGAGCTGATAGAATTACTGCTATAAGAAGCTGGAATGGAGAATCATGATTAAGAAATGCCTGTAGTATTCCATATTTTTCATCCATAATTCGCAGCATCTTTGCCGTTGAAGTCTTTGATTGCATTATTAATGTGATTATAAGCAGTTAGCTAGATAAACTCTAGAGCCTAAACTAAGTTTTAGTATCAGAAAGTCTTAATTATAAGCCTAGCAGTGGGACAAAAAATGCTCTCAAGGGTGTCGACTTCGGAGACTGTGACATTTCCTTTTTTTTCGAGTAAACTTGGCTTGAAATAAAGAATTAGGTGAATGGATAATAGCAAAAATCAAAATTCAAATACTCAGACTTACGGCTCATCAGCTCTTCAAAACGCAAACCAGAAATATAGTTCTAATTCCGTAGAATTGAACACAGGAAATGTACAGTACAAGGATCCAACTGACCTAAATAATGTTTTAGATTTTGAAAAAATGCTTGAAAAGAAAAACGAAATTTACGGTAATAAGAACGAAAAGC
>JAYTAQ010000009.1:0-5690 GCA_043737415.1 bacterium | reverse complement strand
TACTTTTTTCACATTTTTTACATATTAAATTTATAATTTACAGATGACTGATACAAAGAAAATTTTTATAGGTGTTGCATGGCCTTATGTTAACGGAGATATCCATGTTGGACACTTGGCTGGATACTTGGTGCCCTGCGATATATTTGCCAGGTTCTCTAGACTTAGTGGACGAGAGACACTTATGGTTTCCGGCACTGACTGCCACGGTACGCCAATTACAATTGCTGCTGATAAAAAAGGCGTTTCTCCGCAAGATATTATCAACGAATACGACCCTAGAGTTAGGGAATTAATTTCTTTATATAATGTGAGCTATGATTTATTTACATCCACCGTTACTCAAAATCATAAAGAAGTAACTCAGGAAGTGTTTCTTAACCTTTTAAAAAATGGATTTATATTAAAAAAGACTAGTGATCAGTACTATTCTGAGGAGGAAAAAAAATTCCTTCCTGATAGATACGTTGAAGGGGAATGTCCTCATTGCCATGCCAAAGAGCAAAGATCTGACCAATGTGAAAATTGTGGACGAACTCTTGGACTTGGAGAATTAATTAATCCAATTAGTAAACTTACAAGTTCCTCAGTCACGTTAAAAGAGACTGAGCATTACTTTATCGATCTTCCTAAACTGCAAAGCGAATTGAAAGACTATGTTGATAAATCTATGGGATGGAGAACTTGGGTTAAAAACGAGACTCTAGGATGGCTTACTGAAGGCTTGGAGCAGAGGGCAATAACTAGAGATATTGATTGGGGCGTAGAAATTCCTATTGATCGAATTCCAAATGAATCGCTGATAAATGGTGTAGAGACAAAGAAATTCTATGTATGGTTTGATGCTGTAATTGGTTACCTTTCTGCGGCTGTAGAATGGTCTAAAGCTAATAACAGAAATGTTGATGATTTCTGGAAAAACCCAGAATGTTTACATTATTACTTTATGGGTAAAGATAATTTAACATTCCATACAATCTTTTGGCCGGGTCAGATTATTGGACAAAGACAGAATTATAACCTTCCCTATTTTCCATCCGTTAACCAAAACCTAAATCTTGAGGGCCAGAGATTTTCCAAAAGCCGAGGAGTTCATATTGATGCCAAGGAAGTTGGAAAATACTTTGGAGTAGATAATGTCAGGTTTTATATCGCATCAATTATGCCTGAATCCAAGGATTCAAACTGGAAATGGTCAGAATTTAGAGAAACCGTAAATAGTGGTTTAAACGGCAATATTGGTAACTTTATCAACAGAACTCTTGTATTTTTTAACAATAAATTAGAGTTAAAAATTTCCGTCAATAATACTGTTCTTGATGATGAATTGAAACAGCAGACTGAGGAAACGTTTAAAGAAGTCTCAGCATTTCTTGAAAAATGCGAATTTGTTAACGCCTTGAATCGGATTTTAAAATATTCTCAATTTGGCAATCAGTATTTTGATAAACAAAAGCCTTGGGTTAGCATAAAAGAGGATAAAGCGGTATCTGAAAAAACGATTTATAACTGCCTACAGGTGGTTTATTCACTAAAAACCCTTTTAACTCCCTTCGTCCCTAATGCGATGAAGGAACTTGATGAATTGCTTGGCTTAAATGAATTTAATACTGAAGTTGGAGTGAATAAGTACAATTTTGTAAAGCTTGATGTTTCTAAACTTAAGATTGAAAAAGTGATAAAACCACTTTTTAAAAAAGTTGAAGAGACAGATACCGAAACATTTATAGCACAATAAAAGTGATCAATATCTCAATAAACATTGATATATCATAGAATTTAATCCTGGATAAACTTACATCAAATTTCATGATATAATTTATGTCAAATGAAGACAACAGATGTGCAACAACTACCAATATATGATGAAATTCTTACTATCAGACTAAACTAGCTGATGAATTAAATCAAGCTGTAAGGGGAATGGAATTTGAAGGAAAGCCAGAGATCGAGGCATTACCTGGGCATATTGTGGCTGACCGCAGTGGATCACTTATAACAGCATTCCCGTTTATTACTGGACCTGGCTTCGTTTTAGTAACTTTTGTTAGCCCATTTCGAAAGATACTTGGGAGAATCTCTCTCCCCCTTGGCAGATATAATGACCTTGAAGAATTAGAAATTAAAGAAGAGACTAATGCCCAAAAAGCTGAAATGATTAAGCAAATTTACTTAGGAGTGATACTGACTCCCAAAAAACAAACAAGATAATTTTGTTGTTTTTAGACTATAATAATTTAATTGTTCAAGTTTAAAAAAGTAAAAACAAAAGTTCCAAAACTTAGTAATGACCAAAGGATTATCGCGATATTTGCAATTATTCTTATAACTCTCCTAACATTTGCAGGATCAAGCGTTTATATATTCAGAAAAAGCCGAGGAGAAAAGCTTATTACCGTTTCGAAGATCGATAAAAAATCTATTCTTGATAATACGAATGTTGTAAACGAAGACATCACTATCTCTTCTATTGGGGTTGAGCCTAGCACAATAAGCTTAGTAGTTTCCAAAGACTATAATTTAAGGATAATCAAACAGCCAGCTGTGATCTGTCAGGCATTAAAAAGTGAAGATTTAAATATCACAATAGTGCTAAACAAAACTGCCACAGAGTTTCCTTTGACAATACCGGTAGCTGGAGAATATCTTTTCAGGTGTGTTGACCAGAAAGCTACCACACTTAATTTTATTGTTAAATAAATCCTCCTTATCTTTACAGATAAAGACAAAGTCCAATCTGATCTACAGTAGGATTTTTAATTATGTTTTGATTTATAATTACTTTTTTAAAACAGCTAAAAATGCCTCCTGAGGAATAGTAACAGAACCGAACTGTTTCATTCTCTTCTTTCCCTCTTTCTGTCGCTCAAGATGTTTCATCTTACGTCTCTGATCACCTCCATATAGACCCTTAAGGACGTCTTTTCGGTAAGCAGGAATATCTTCTCGAGCGACAACTTTTACTCCTATTGCTGCCTGAATCGGGATTTTGAATTGATGCTTTGGAATTACTAATTTTAGCCTTGCGACAAGTTTCTTGCCCTCAACAACTGCGCTATCTTTATCTACTAGCATTGATAAAGCATCTATTGGTTCCTCGTTTACAAGAATATTTAATCTAACAATGTCACCAGCAATATAATCTTTAAATTGGTAATCAAGTGACGCATAACCGTGGGAGATAGATTTCATTCTATCGAAGAAATCAGTAATTATCTCAGCCAGTGGCATCTGATACTTTAAAATAGCCCGATCCAAGGCCTCGCTAGTTGAATGTATATACTCAGTGTTCTTGTATATTCCTCTCTTTTCCTGACACAAAGTCATTAGAGCCCCGATAAACTCGTTTGGTGTGATAATTTCAGCATCAACCCATGGTTCATAAATTTCAGAAACCATTGATGCATCTGGTAAATCTGCTGCAGAGGTAATGGTAATTCTGCTCATCTCATCAAAATCGGTAGGTTTATACATGTCAGTTTTTAGGCTGTTTCCCTGGAGTTTAACTTTATATTCAACTGATGGAGCTGTGATTACAAGATCAATATTGTACTCGCGTTCAAGGCGCTCTTGAACTATTTCCATATGAAGTAAACCTAGAAATCCACACCTAAAACCTGATCCGAGAGCTTGAGAAGCTTCTGGAACATAGTTTAAAGCAGCGTCATTTAGTGCTAATCTTTCTAAAGCCTCACGAAACTCCACCTGCTGATTGGAGTCGGTAGGGAAAAGTCCAGCGTAGACCATGGATTTAGCCCGCTCATACCCCTCAAGTAGCTCAGATTGATCATCTGCCCAACTTACAGTATCACCGACTCTAACGTGCTGAATATCCTTCTGTCCAGTAGCTATATAACCAACTTCACCAGTGTAGAATGAATCTGATTCCTTGAGAATAGGAGTCATAAATCCGACTTCAAGTGGCTGGAAATCGTTATTCTTAGCTATAAACCGTATCTTTCGACGCATTACAAGATCCTGCTTCGTAATTTGACCATTCAAAACACGAACTTGAGCAACAACTCCTTTATGATCATCATAAAATGAATCAAAGATAAGTCCTTGCAACTTCCCGTTAGGATCGCCGTCTGGGGCCGGAACTCTCTCAATGATAGCTTGAAGAAGATCCTCGATACCAATTCCGGTTTTACCTGATGTATAAACCATCTCCTCCATCTTAAATCCTAAAACGCTGCAGAATTCTTGAGCCCTTCTTTCCGGCTCAGCGTTTGGAAGGTCGATCTTATTTACTACCGGGATGATCATAAGATCATGTTCGAGGGCTTTAAAAGCATTGGAAATCGTTTGAGCTTCTACTCCTTGAGCAGCATCAACCAAGAGAATCGCCCCTTCGCATGCTGCGAGTGATCTCGAAACTTCGTATGCGAAATCTACGTGGCCGGGTGTATCGATAAGATTTAATTCATATTCCTCGCCTTTGTATGTGTACTTCATTCTCGCTGTTTGAAGCTTGATTGTGATTCCACGCTCTTGCTCAAGATCAAGCGTGTCCATAAATTGATCATGGAGCAATCTCTTGTCGATAGTACCTGTTGTTTCTAGTAACCGGTCTGACAGCGTTGATTTGCCATGGTCAATGTGGGCAATAATACAAAAGTTTCTTATCCTATCCTGTCTCATGCTTCAGTATTGTACCGTTAAAAGGGGATAATGTCACATTACTTTTTTAGGATTATTAGCTGCCTTTCTTCAGTAAACCGGCTTATAAATAACCTAAATAAAATTAAACCCAAGTTTTCTATTCAAAAACCTCTGCATACTGATCCCATTCCAACCTTTTAAACATACTTTAGAAAAAGTAAAAATGATTGTCTCCTATAATATTATGAACTAATAATTTAATAGTAATTGATGTAAAATTAAGTTAACTTTTTTATTATGTCTAACATAAAAATACAAAACGGATTATGCCGTACAAACCTTGGACTAGGACCTTCTCATTTTAGACCTGAAACTATTTTTTTTAAAAATGTTAGAGAGCAGTTTAGTTTAACTGTTAATGATGCCCTAAAAATACTTTATATTCATTCTGCAATACTAGACACAAATCATGAAAGCGCGCTTTTACAATCGGTTTCAGGATATTATACATAAGCTAAATCTGGCCCTAAATCTTTTTTTTCTTTAAGTTTGCAATCGGACACCTTAGACCAACAGTTTAATGCAGTTGCAGATAATCATATTATATTTATTGAGGCTGGAAACACACCTAATTTAATGGCAAGATTAATTGAAACTGGAGTTTCGAAGCTTATTGTTGAAAGAGCAGAATTGGGACAAGCTATTCATACTAGTGGGACTGCCTCAAGGTTGCTTGGTCCAACGATGATTGGAATGGCAAGAGATCAGAATAGAACAAACTTAACTCCAGAATCACCAGCACTTGGGCTACTACCCTTTGATATAGCAACAGAAACATCAAGAAATGTTGCTAATAGTATTTACGACCTAGCCGTTGAATCGCAATTGCGGATTGTCGGGCTTAGTACTAATTCATCATTACTAATCCAAAACGGTAAAGTTTTAGGTTATTCAACGTCGCCAGATAGTATAGTAGCCTTTCGTAACGGCTTACCACAAGTAATTAGTAATGGAGATGAGATAAATTAGATTTATAAATATAGTGGGTGTAAAATATATCATGGAAACAAAACCAACACAATTAGATC
>JAYTAQ010000008.1:0-5693 GCA_043737415.1 bacterium | reverse complement strand
TTAATGATGATTTATTAAATGTTTATATATAATCTTTTTAATATGAATCAACCTTTCGAAACAAGAGAAATTCCTAAAAACCCACAAGTGCCTTAACTTTCAAAAAGTGTTGTCGAGCAATTAACACGATTGTGTTTTAGAGAAGATGATTCAACACAAGAGTGTGATATGATTTTTGTATTCTCTACTTCTGTTTATGAACAACCTCTTGCACAAATGATAACAGAATATTTGGAAGCAGGAGTCACCGATAAAGTGTTTTTAACTGGTGGCTCGGTCGCTTATGCTGATGTTCGTTATAACAAGTTAACCGAATGTGATTTAGTACTTCAACATATTTCAATAAAAAGATTTCCTGGTGTTAAATTCTTAACAGAAAGAAATTCTACTAATACTAATGCAAATATAACTGAAGCTTTAAAAGTTTATGATTTTTCTCAACTAGAAAAAGTAATGTTTGTTTTCAAATCTCATGCTGCTGGACGAGGTTATTTAATATTGAGAAGTTTACTCCCAAAAACACAATTACTTAAAAAAACATTTAGTATCCATTATCCTGAAGTAGAAGGGGTTGAAGAATTAACCAGAGATAACTGGTATAAGAGTCAATTCGGTAGGGAAAAAGTTTGGGGTGAATATTTAAGAATCTTGAAATACTGAGAAAAAGGAGATTTAGATTTAACTGAAGTAATAGGATTACTAGACCGAATATATTGCGAGTTAAGCTTATCTTGAGATCGATAGTTTCATGGATGGATGATGGGATTTTTCGAGCTTAAACAAATACTTATTAGCAAAATATTTTGCTTAAATAGCACTTTTTATATAATCAATTTAATGTCGATATTGTTCTATGTCTACAAAGTTTTGAAAATGATTACAGATATTGTTTAAATCTCTTTCTAGCATTGCTTTAGCATTCGGATCTGTCCTTATATTTATAGACTGAGGGAAATCAATAATATATGGCTTATCCCTCTACCAGAGGATATTGTATTCAGAAAGATCTCCATGAACAATTCCGTATTCCAAAAAGATCTTTATGCTATTTAAAATTTGTTCGAAGGAAAGTTTATATGCAAAATTATTAAGTTCAATATCTTTAAGCCTTGGAGGAATGAAAATTTAGATTCAATATCCAAACCAATAATAAAAGTAGAGATTGATAAAGACGGGAAAGTAGAGGTGAAGGAATCATCAATCCCTGCACCTAAAATTGCATTTGTAGATGGAAATACTTTAGGACAGGCTACAATATATGGAGTTGCTGTTCGTAAAGGCCAAAAAAAGCTGAACTTAAAATACGGTATGTTGAGAGCCAAACGGTTGGCTTTTGCTGGACTTTCTGGTCTTGTACCAATTACAAGAAAGAATCACGAGAAATAGAGATTCAGAACTCTCGGCTAAGTATAATCAAAGAGAACGGTAATCAGGAAGGATACGTGCTGTGGAATGACGTAGACAATGGCAGGCAAAAGTAGACCTTAATAACAGTATTTTTAGAATGAGCGATTGGGTTTATTCAAAACTGATGTTTATGGCATTTATACATTTAAAACACCATTTTCAGGTGACGTACAAACAGACTATGGCAAAACAAAAAACACAAGTGGTAATAGCAATAGAGAACAAATTGTTGATAGAAGACTTGGAATAATGCGTGATCTCAAAAAACGCTATGATATAGATATCCAGGATGGAAACAACAACTGGACCAACCAGGAAATACAATGGATTGACGAGTCCCTTGCTTCTATATCCGAAAAAGTATGGCGCCAGCAAACAGTGAAAAATATTATTCGATTTAACCAGTCCGGTTCTCAAGGGTGCGCTGGAAGAGCATTTCTACAAGAAAATTTGAGTGTAACAGGTTGCCATGATGGAAATAACACCTTGTATGTTTTTAATCTATATATTTCATATGGAGCTAGGGGATCAAAATATGGTAACGACACATCTGTAGCGCAAGGGTTCAAAATCAACCTTGTTCATGAGATTGCCCACGGATATCATAATAACAACCAAACACTATTGAATAACTTCTGCAACATTTCATGGCAAAACGGAAATATCCATACAGGCTCACGAAATTGCGACTTTATTACCGGATACGCAACGAGTAGTGCAAAGGAAGACTTTGCAGAGACTTACGGTGTTTACTATTTTAAACCAGCACAGTTCCAAACCAGGTACAATTCAGTTTGTACTGATAACTGTACACTGGAAGTACTCTAAACCAGAAACATGACTTTGCACAAAGCAATTAAAACATGAAAAGCATTAATAAACCTCTACTAATATTCACCTTAATTCTTATTTTTGGTATTGCAATTGGAATTCTTTGGTACACAAACAGGAATAAGGCTGTGACGCCACCGACTGTACTAAACGACAGACCATTTCAAGAAATCACAACAAATACAACAGTAACTACGACTACTTAGGAACTTGAAAAGCTTGATAAAACAAAGAAATCCACTGTCAATCTAGCATCCCTAAAGCAAACAATCACAAATAAAATGAATATCACAACTTTTGGAGCCACAGTTAAAGAGGAACCTAGAACCGAAGATGGGAGCTATATTGGAGAATATTTGAAACTCAATAGTGAAATTCGTGTTTTCAATAGTGATAAATATGTCGCACTGACTGATAATAACGGCAAATTAAACCAAGTTCTTATTGGTTTTGACCTTTCACAAAACGGAGTACCAGATTTTACTTATGACCAAATACTTCAAGCGCTTGGTAAACCTGATGGTATTTTGACTATGGATGGCTATAACAAAAACTTCCAAGGTGATTATTACAAAGGACTTTATCGACTAAGTACCTACCAAAGACATCTGTAACAAATAGTATAAAATGGAAACTTCAACGGCATTAACTCTGATTGTGAAGGAAGAATAAAATGGATTGGTTGTAACAGCATCTAGAAATTCACCTCCACTAATACCGATAACCAGATGTAGATTATTAGACTTATCAATTCGATGTAATGTTTGCGACTGATTTGCAGCTAATTGGACTTTATTGTTTTCTAAAGTCTGAGCAGCTTGAGTTTTTTCCATAATTATCTTAAATCCTTTGCTGAATATGTAAATACATATTGATAATTAGTTCAACTTTACTGAACATTATGACAAGTAAGTTTTTATAATTTTACAACTGATTATCTTCAGAGTTGCAGTTATTATTGTTAGGAAAAATACAAGCTAATATTATGGGATTAGATTTTGCGCACCTGTACAAAATCAAAGTACATTAATTTCCTTAAAGAATCATCGTTATTACATGTAAGTAACGTTACTTGTGACGGTCCTGCATAAAACAAAATATTTGTATCTGTCGGTACAACGTACTCAAACTCACGAAATGAATACTCAAACACTAAATTATTTTCAGTTTTGATTATAAGAATATCTTTAGGCTTAAGATTTTCAGTTTTTCGAAGTACATTTGGAATATTATGTCCATAGATTAATGTATTTCCCATACTTGTATTAGGCTCATAAGTTGCAGTATCAAAATGAACATTGCTATCAGATATTGTCCATGCTTCACCCAGATTTCCTCCTTCGAGAATATTAAGACTAAGACTTAATGATGGAATTGATAAAACAGTAGGACTTCCCTGTAGTTCAACAGTTTTGTTTTTCACATCAGTAGCGAGAACTAAAGGGATTTCAGGAACTACAATTTTTTTCTGAAGAACTGGATGAATCTCCAGCTTGTTGTATTCTATTATTCCTTTTGAAATAGTACTTTTACTTTGTGTATCCAAATTTAATGCTATTGCGCCAGCTTCAAATAGAATAATCATCAAGTATAAGAAGCTTTTTTTAAAATGAACTTTTTTTAGCATTATCGGTAAATTATTAGTAATTATTTTGTAGAAAAAAATTAATCTTTTTGTAACATATGGTTACTAACTCGTCGTAAAGGCAATTACACATTGCAAATAAATATCACATAAAAAATGAAAACAAAAAACATCCCGCTCAAAGTGGGAATAACAGCTTTAACACTAGCAATAGTAACTAGTCTTGTTGCTCCTCCGACTCTGGCTTCAAGCCACAGGGAAGCACCAATGCTATATGGAGATCCTAAAGCTGATGGTACAGATCTTTATGCATTCGTTAGTCCAGACAAAACAGATACAGTAACATTGATTGCAAATTATTATCCGGATCAAAATCCAGCAGGAGGGCCTAATTTTTATAACTATGATGATAATGTACTTTATGAAATCAAAATTGATAATAATGGTGATGCTGTAGAAGATCTATCATATCAATTCAGGTTTAAAACGAATGTTAAAAACCCTAATACTTTTTTATACAATACAGGTCCAATTAACTCTCTTGATGATCCAGATTGGAATGTATCACAAACCTATACATTAACCCGAGTTAACTCAAAAGGAGAACAAACTGTACTAGCAGAAAACTTTCCAGTTCCTCCAGTTAATGTTGGACCGAAATCTACACCAAATTATGGAGCTCTTCAATCTGCAGCCATTAAAGATGCAAAAGAATCAGTTAAAGTATTTGCTGGACAGAGCGATGATCCATTTTTCGTAGATCTTGGAGCTTTATTTGATCTCTTAACAATTCGGAAGCTTCCAGGTAATGCTGGTGGTGGAGTCGATGCATTGAGAGGAAAGAATGTATTATCTTTAGCTATTCAGGTTCCAATATCTCAAATAACGAAAAATAATTCGAAACCAACCGATCCTAAAAATGAAAACTCAGTTGTAGGAATATGGACTACTTCCTCTAGACAAGCAACTCGAGTGCTGAATGACAAGGGAGAAAACAGCCCTTCAGGTGATTTTGTACAAATCTCAAGATTAGGACATCCACTTGTAAATGAGGTTATAGTTCCGGTTAGCAAAAAAGACTTCTTTAACGCTTCAAAACCTAAAGATGACGCACAATTTGCCAATGCAGTAGCAAATCCAGAACTCCCTAAACTCCTCAACGCTTTATATGGAATAAAAGTACCACCGCAAGGTGATTTTGGTACTCCAGAGGCAAGAGATGACCTAACAACAATATTTCTTACAGGTCTTACAGATCTAACCAAACCAAAAGATGTCAAACCATCTGAGCAACTTCGATTAAATGTAGCTGTACCAGTTTCATCTTCACCGAATAACTTAGGAGTAGTTGGTAATGACTCTCAAGGATTTCCAAACGGCAGAAGACTTTCTGACGATGTTGTTGATATCTCATTAAAGGTAATGGCAGGAGCGGCTTATCCCCTATTCCACCCTGAATATCAGCCAGATCCATTGGCAGCAAAGCTTGGTGATGGAGTTGACGCAAATGACATGCCATTTAGATCAACTTTTCCTTATATGGCTCTGCCACAGAGTGGACTGACCAGTTTGCCTATTACAAGTTCCAAGGCTAATACTAATGAGACATCAGGTTCAAATTCATCTCAGCCAAGGAGAAACTTCTTTGCTAAAGTGTTAAGCAAGCTTAATCCGTTTGATAAAAATTAAGACAAAAGTAAATTATTTAAGTGATCAAAAGAGTATTAATACTCTTTTGATCACTATACAAACACATAAGTATGGTAAAAAACATAAAAATCAAAAATTTGATTTTAGGAGTTTCAATAGCATTGATCACTTTTATTATTGCTCCTGAAATTAAACAGTATTTTGATAAAAGGAATAAAGC
>JAYTAQ010000007.1:0-5703 GCA_043737415.1 bacterium | reverse complement strand
AAAGCCAAAATCAAAAATTAAGTAGGCCAGTTCTTCAAAATAAAATAACAAAAGATTTATTTGTTGTTGGAAAAAATAGTATTTTAGAGATTTTTGAGGAGCACTTCAGAAATTTCGAGAGCGTTATTGTTCCAACTAATTATAATTCTGACAAGATTGATCAAATTGTACAACTCTGTTCTAAAAAAGGTATCACTATTTGTAAGGATTCCGGATTACTGGATTTTGCAAAGAATGAGCTAAATGTTGATAGCGCTGGTGTGATAGTACTTTTAAACAGAAATATTGAGAAGTATTATTCAATCCGAGAGTTGGAAAATCTTATCGGGCGGCTAGAGATTTGCACAATTGTTGCACTTCCTGATGTACAATATGAACAAAACCTCGGTGCAATGATTAGAACTTGTCTCGGCCTAAACGTCGATATGTTATTGATACCTAATAGTCAGCAAAAAGTTTTCTCTTCGACAGTTACGAAAGTCTCCATGGGATACAACCATGTACTCCCAATTGTTAAAGAAAATTTTTTATTGGCTATTACTGAATTAAAGAAAATGGGTTTTGAAATTGTAGCTTTGGACATGGGGGGTGAAAAAATCTCTAATTTCCGCTATAATCCCAGAGTCTGTATAGTAATGGGCAATGAAGGAGCGGGTTTAACCGACACTGTAATGAGGAAATGTGATAAAACGCTATCCATACCTATGAGTGATGTGGTAGAATCATTAAACGTGTCAACGTCGCTAGGAATTGTTCTTTATGACAGAATGGCTAAGTTGGACAGGGGATAGTAAGTAGATAAACTTGTAAATTTTTGGTGCTCTTAGATTTATGAGTTTAACTGTTTATTAGTATAAAATTTGAATTACGAGAATGGAACTAAAAGAAAGATACGAAAAAGAGGTCAAACCGGAACTAGTGAAAGAACTAGGTCTTAAAAACGGCTTGGCTTGTCCAACCATCAAGAAGATCGTAATCAATTCAGGTTTGGGAGCAGCTTTAGAAGACCCTAAAATCATTGACTACATGCTTGAGGACATTACTAACATAACTGGTCAAAAAGCAGTTATCACCAAGTCAAAGCATGACATTTCAAACTTTGGTCGTCTTCGAAAAGGTGACAAAGTTGGAGTGTTCGTTACTTTGCGAAGCGATAAAATGTGGAGCTTCTACGATAAACTAGTCTCTTTAGTATTACCAGGAGTTAGAGACTTCAGAGGTATTTCCAAAAAGTCTTTTGATCGATCGGGAAACTATAGCATGGGATTCAAGGAGCACTCAGTGTTTTTTGAGGTTGACCAGAGCAGACTTGATAAGGCAAGAGGATTGCAAATCACTATCCAGACTACCGCTACAAACGACGCTGACGCATATTTATTACTAAAAAAGCTTGGAATGCCTTTTAGAGATTAAAAAGTTTAAACATGTCTAAGAAATCAAAATTAGTAAAATATAAAAAAATGTTAATAGAGTCTAAATACTCTACTAAGGTTAGAAGTAGATGTCCTATTTGCGGTAGACCGAGGGGATATATTCGAGCTTTCGATATGTGCCGAATCTGCTTTAGAAATATGGCTAGAGATGGTTTAATTCCTGGTATTAAGAAATCAAGTTGGTAATTATGGTAACAAAGATAAAATTTACAAACGACACTTTATCTGACACTCTTACGAGAATCAGAAATAGTGTACGGGCAAAAAAAGACACTGTAGTTCTTGCTAATGTAAAATTAGTTTTGGAACTTTTAAAAGTGTTATCGAATCAAGGATTCATTGGTGGATATACCATTAATGAGATCGGTGAAGTAGTCGTTAACTTAAAAGTTGATGGTAAGTATAAATTTAGTGAATTAATCAGAGTTTCAAAGCCTGGTGTTCGAAAGTATGTAGCTGCTGCGGAATTATTTCCAATTAGAGGTGGAAAAGGCTTGGCTGTATTATCAACATCTCGAGGAGTTATGTCTGGATACAAAGCTCACAAAGAGGGTATCGGCGGAGAATATCTATGTAAGATTTGGTAAATATGTCAAAAGTCGGAAAAAAAACAATTGAAATATTAGACGGTGTTACTGTTACTGCGGACAAGAAGATCATAACGGTCGTCGGTCCAAAGGGAACATTAAGCATCAATCATGACGGAAGAGTAAAAGTCACAATAGTTGGAAAAACTCTATCTGTCGAACCTACAACATCAAAAACTACTCAGTTCCAGGGATTATATCGAACATTGATCAATAACATGATCGTTGGCGTAAAAATCGGAATGACGAAAAAACTTGAGTTTAATGGTATTGGTTACAAAGCTAATGTTACTGGTGGAGATTTAATCCTAAATGTAGGATACTCACATCCAGTAACCATTAAGAAGGAAGATGGTTTTGAATTTGCTGTCCAAGACAACACAATAACTGTATCAGGTATTGATAAAGTTATAGTTGGTGATGTTGCAGCAAAAATTCGAGCTGTTAGACCACCTGAACCTTATAAAGGTAAAGGTATCAAATATGCCGGTGAGGTTATAATTAGAAAAGAAACGAAATCTGCATAAAATATCATGATAACCAGTAGAGAAAAAAGACATAAAAGAGTTCGAGGTAAAGTTCATGGAACATCTCAGAGACCTAGACTTTCTGTTTTTAGAAGTAATAAGAATCTTCAAATTCAGCTTGTTGACGATATTACAAAAATTACCATTTTAGGTATGAGTACAAAAGTTGTTGCTGACAAGAAGACCACTAAGACTGAAGAATCCAAAAAACTTGGATTAGAATTCGGAAAGAAAGTTTCTGAACTTGAGAACGGCAAATATAAGGCTATCGTTTTTGATAGAGGAGGATATAGATACCACGGCAGAGTAAAAGCTGTTGCGGAAGGATTGCGAGAAAGCGGACTAAGCTTCTAATTTGTAATTCTAAATTAATATTATGAACCCAAGATACGAAAGATCAGATCGAACTGATAATAATAAGAAAGAGCAAGAGCTCGAGTCTGTAACACTTATGACGCGACGAGTAGCAAAAGTTGTTAAAGGCGGAAAACGAATGAAATTTACTGCATTAGTCGTTGTCGGCGATAGAGCTGGTAAAGTTGGTGTTGCCCTTGCAAAAGGTCAGGATCCGCGTACTGCTATTGAAAAGGCTTCAACTAAAGCAAAGAAAAATCTAAAGAAAATTACTCTAGTCGAGTCTACAATCGCTTACGAAGTAACTGAAGATTTTAAAAGTTCAAAAATATTCTTCAAGCCAGCTAAACCAGGTACCGGTATTATCGCTTCAAACGCGATTCGACCTATCCTTGAGCTTGCAGGAATTAGAGATATTTATACAAAAATTTACGGTACAAATAATAAAATTACTAATGCGTACTGTGTAATCCAAGCATTGGAGAATTTAAGCAAATAAAACAGCTATGTTTACTACAAATTTAAAAAAAGTCGTCTCTGGAAGAAAAAAGAGAATAGGTAGAGGTGCAGGTTCCGGAAAGGGAATGCATACTGTAGGTCGAGGACAGAAGGGTCAGTCATCACGGTCTGGCTTCCACGCTAAGAAAGCCTTTGAAGGCGGCGCTGTTCGTTTGGTTAAGAGAGTACCTCATATTAGAGGTTTCAAATCTCTTAATCGAAATAAGTCTATTACGATCAATATCGCACGAATTCTTGATAAAGGAATTTTCGAAATTGATGCAACTGTAGTATATGCTTTCGCTAACGATACTAATGTTAAGCTTGTTGGAGCTGATTCATACGAAGGTTATGACTTGTCAAAAGTTACAATTAAAAATGACGTTCCTGCTACTAAAGCATTGAGAGCAAAAGTTACTGCCTCTGGTGGTACTGTTGAAGCGTAATTTTAGTGTGCAATAGGCAATTTACAATGTTTGATAACATGTTATCATTCATTAATACTGCTTGTTGCACATTGTGCATTAATCACTCATATTATGAAAAGATTTTCTAAACTCAAATCATACCTGACTAACAAGGAAATTGTTAGGAGATTGATTGTTACACTAATTATACTTTTTATTTTCAGGCTGCTCGGCAAAGTTCCAGCTCCTGGTGTTGATGTTAATGCCTTACAAAACCTTTTTGGTTCAGACCAGGGGAGTTTTTTTAATATAGCCAACATCCTTGCAGGTGGTACCTTAAACCAATTCTCAATTATTTCTGTCGGTTTATTTGCATTCATTAGCGCCTCTGTGATTTTTCAATTGTTAGGACCGGTAGTTCCAAAAATTGAACAGCTCCAGAAAATGGGTGAGGTTGGAAAAAAAATCATTAATCAGTGGACTAGAATCCTTTCAGTACCTTTAGCATTGTTTCAGTCATTTGGTATTTATCTTCTTCTTAGATCTCAGGATTTAGTTTCTCCCCTTAGCAACTACCGAATAGCATCATTAATGTTGGTTTTAACAGCCGGCACAATGCTTTTGATATGGTTGTCTGAAATCCTTTCTGCAAACGGCCTTGGAGGCAAACAGGGCGGTGGAATATCAGTTCTTATTACAGCAGGTATTTTGGCCTCAATTCCAACATCCATCTCAAGATCTTTTTCTACCGGATTTAGTGCAAGCAGTTTCCTTCGGAATTTCTGGGCAGCATTGGGTATTGAAACATTAATTTTTATTATCGTAATAGGGTTTGTGATAGGCTTAATCTTTTTAGGTAAATATTTACTCCGATCAAGAAACTTACCAGTAAAAATTGTGAATACTTTAATTTATATAGTTATATTGTTAATTGTTCCTGGTTTTTTACTTTATGTATTTAAAGTTGATACATCTCTAACTCGAGATATTAAAACTCTTTGGGAAACATATTCAGCTAAGCTCGATGACAAAGAGATCAGATTCGGTTTCTATCTTGGTTTGACTTTACAGCTTATTGGGTTAATCACCTTTGTTAATGAATCATTTAGAAAGATTCCAATAAAATTTATCAGCCGAATTCGAACTAATGCCACAAAGAGTATTGAAAATATCTCCTACCTTCCAGTGAAATTACTTAGCCCAGGTGTAATGCCAATCATCTTCGGTTCCTCCCTTCTTTTATTACCTCAGGTTATTTATAAATTCTTTGGAACTCAAATCACCGATAGGTCAGAAACAATTGGCTTATTCTTTAAATATGCTTCAGGATCATGGCTGGATCAGCAGCAGAGCGTTTATTACCAGATCCTTCACTTTATTTTAATCGTGTTATTTAGCATGTTCTTCATTACTGTAATTATGAAGCCTGAAGATATTGCCGATAATCTAAAAAACATGAAGACGTTCATTCCTGGAGTTCGCCCAGGTAAGGAGACTATAAATTACTTGAACGGTATTATTATGCGGGTTACTTTCTGGGGAGGTATCGTGTTGGCCCTGATCTCGACTCTTCCTTTTATTTTAGGTCTATACCAAAGTACGGTTGAGCTGGGAATTGAAGCATTTATAGCAGGCGGTACAAGTATTTTGATTGTGGTCCCAAGTATTTTAGCTGTAAAGATGCAGCTCGATGCGTTAGTTTTAACAAAAAATTATGAGCAGTTTGAGGAGATTTAATTATTTTTTATAAATCAGAAAACCCTCTCGGTCGAGAGGGTTTTCCCTTTCAGTTAGTGGTTTTACTTATGATTTAATTATGCAAGTTTATTTATTGGATATTCAGATCAAAAACCAGGTTTTTGGAAGTTGTTTGGAATAATATTACCATTAATATTGT
>JAYTAQ010000006.1:0-2272 GCA_043737415.1 bacterium | reverse complement strand
TTAGAATGGTAATTCATCGTCAACAGCATTCACTTTTGGAGCATCATCATTATTGCTTTGTTTCTGTGAAGATTGATTAGCCGAGGATTGTCTGTAGTCATTACCGCCTTCTTCATTGTATCCTCCACCGCTTTCTGCACCATCTCGACGACCATCAAGCATCATTAACTCTGCTATTCGGATCTTATGCTTTGTTCTAGTCTTTCCCGAGTCGGCATCAGTCCATGAATCAGCTCGAATTGATCCTTCGATATAGATTCTTGAGCCTTTTTTTACATAGTTAGCAACAACTTTTGCAAGCCCCTGCCATGCCTCACAGTCGATATAAGTAGTATTTTCTACAAGAGTACCGTCAGGTTTCTTGTAACTCTCATTAACAGCTAAAGTGAATTTAGCAACTTCGGAATTCTGGTTAATTTGAACAACCTCAGGGTCACGTACCAAATTACCAATCATTATTACTTTGTTTACAGATCTTGCAGCCATATAAAGATTTTAACAGAAATCTTTGATGCCGCAATGAGTAAGGGTGACTTATATGCAATTATAAATTCAGGGAGCCGGCAAACATAACATTCTTTTCAAAATATTTTAAATCTGTTGCTCACCCTTGATTTGATAAAAAATAAACCGACTTAATGATTACTTTTTTTGTACACATGAAAATTTAATTTAAGCTTCTATCATAATATCAGCCCCCAAAGTTTTTAGGTTCTCAACAATTTCTGGGTATCTTCTCACAAGCATATCTGCATTTAAAATAGTTGTCTTTCCCTCAGCTGCAAGACCGGCAAGAAGCACTGCATGAACGCATTGAAGAACGTTTGGGGCTGTAACTATAGCACCTTTAAAATGAGCGGGACCAAATGTGATAACCTGATGAGGGTGAGATAAAATTAATGTAGCTTTCAACTTCTGCAATTCCTCAACAAAAAACAGCTGAGTTTCATACATATTTGAAAGGACTTTAATATTACCTTTTGCCTTGGCAGCCAAAACTACAGCTTGAGGGATGAGGTCAACTGGATAACCCGGCCAAACTTGATCAGGAATTTTATCAATATCTCCTCTAATATTGAGCTTGCATTCAAGGTTTTGATTAGCTGGAACAAATATATTATCTCCTTGGATTTCAACTTTTACATTAACTTTCGCAAAATAATTAAGTATTTGAGTCATGTGCTGAGGAATTGCATCCTCAATCAAAATTTCTCCATTAGTCAAGGCAGCTGCGACAATCCATCCACCAACATCAAGATGATCTGCAATAACGGTCCATTCTCCACCCGTTAGATTCTCTACTCCATCGATAGTCAAAAGATTACTGCCGATTCCTTGAATTTTAGCTCCTATAGAAACCAAAAAGTTACAAAGATCCTGAGTATGAGGTTCGCATGCGGCATTATAAATAATTGTCCTGCCTTTTGCCTTAACTGCAGCAAGAATAAGGTTTTCAGTACCTGTGACTGATGCCTCGATCAACCATGCTTGGCTATTGCCCACAAGACCGTCAGTATAAACTTTATAACCGCTTGATCGATCCAGTTTAACTCCTAGTCCCAATAAACCCTGGAACATGGCATCAAGTGGTCTATTGCCAAGTTTACAACCGCCTGGATCACTGATTTCTGCCTTGCCGAATCTTGAAAGAAGCGGTCCTAAAAACATAAATGTAGCCCGTTCTTTATCAGCTAATTTATCATCAATAATGTGTGTATTCATTGATGAGGCATTAAGCTTTATAGTATTTCCTTTGAGATAGGTTACTTTTCCTCCTAATTGCTTAAAAGTCAAAAGCATAATACGCACTGATGAGCTTTTAGGGACGTTATGAATCGTAACTGTTTCATTTGTAAGAATACAAGCTGGAATAAGTTTAAGTATAGAGTTTTTGTTTGCTACTGCTTTAACTTTACCTATTAGAGGCTTACCTCCATTAATTATGATCGTCGACATTGGTTTTATAATATTACTTATTTAAATTGTTTAACAGTCTATATGAATTTCAAGTGGTTAATATATGTGTACAAACAGTAATGTCCTAAGGGGTACATAATCATTTTCTTGAATTCGCTAATAATATTTTAAACAAATAAACGTTTAACAGCATCGGAATAATTGAAATAACATATACAAATGTGCCATTAACAAATCCTATCCAGGCTGCTAAAAAGAATACAAACATAAATAGCCCAAGATTCTTCTTAAAACTCTCCTCGATAGCAATGTAAAGTTTTCTGAAACTGTCAGTAATGGGGAAATCAAATCTCGA
>JAYTAQ010000005.1:0-2280 GCA_043737415.1 bacterium | reverse complement strand
CATCATCTCTTGGTAGAAATTCTTTCATGCTTTTGTCTGTGCGGACCGGATGAGTTGATTCAGGATTTGAATTATCGTCCTTTGTGAAACGAAACCCGATATAAGGCTTGCGAAAGGTTTCTCTCAAAACCACTTGAATTCTACGTCTTTCTTCAAAGGTCAAATACTGCATAGAGTTGTCAAAAACTATGTAATCAAGCCAATCATTGACACTTTCTGCTTTCAAAAACTTATCTTTGTAATATGAATCATTCAAGGCGGTGAAGTCAGAATTAAATGCTTTGTCTCTATCAAAATTTGTTTCAAGGTTAAAAGCTATTTCAAGACCGTGCGAGTGAAAATCCAATGCAATATCCTTTATAAAATCAAGACAATCAATAACATCGACATTTAGGAAATAAACCACATTAGCCTTCGAATTTGAGTAAGAGCCAAGGTTTTGTAGCAGATCATTCCGCTCCTCAGGAGTTGTGATTTTACAATATTGCTTGCCGTCAACGTTGGTCCAATATTTGTATCCGGGTTTTGAATAAACCTGTTTAATTAAAATACTTTTTCCGGAATATTTATCAACTGAGTTGATAAATAAAGCTTTAAGAATAAGACCGTTTATTACTAAACAGAGTATTATTTTTAAAACCAGCTTCATACTTACAATTATACCACATGCTATAGGCTTTAAACTACTGATTTTTAATAAATAAAACACCCTCTCGAAATGAGAGGGTGTTTTACGACTAACAAGTAGTGACATTATGGAGCGAACACTGTTTTTTTCTGGCTTCTAACAAAATACGCTTGCTGGTCTACAACACTAAAGTCTAAACCAAACTGCAATTTTTTGCCGTCATTTCCATTACCATAACTAACTCCTTGATAAACACCGCTGTCATATCTGGTGACATTGTCTGCATTAATTCCCGGATCGATTTTGTTCATGACTGAGATCAATTCAAAAGCCTTGATTCCATCTTTAAATTCAGGCTGAGAGAACACTTTTTCCTTATTGACTTTAAATCCAGGAGCAACTCCGACTAACGACCAACCATTTAATAATTGCATTGGAACAGATGTAACTGGAGTTGTCCCAAAGACATTGAATGTGCCTTTTTCATTTGATCTTATAAAATAACCCTCGTTTGGTTGAATACTAAAGTCTTGACCAAATAAAGCTCCATTTGAAACTGTATATTCTACCCACTTCCCTTCCCATTTCTTGATTGACGAGATATCAATGTTTTGAGAAGCGGCTATAGATCTTATTTCACTAGCTTTGTAAGGAACATTATTATCCTTATAAAAAGGTAAATTTAGGGCATTCCAACCGTTTAACATATCGTATTTAAATGATTCGGACTGTTTTACTAAGTCATATTTTTGACCAGTAACTGTAAATTCATTCTCATCCTTAATTCCATTTCCATTAACATCGATGTAGAAATTTACAGTTGTCGGGGAAACAAGATTTAGTGTAATTCCTCCTGAAGCAGAATATTTTCCTGCATCTACCAACTGACCTGAAGTTAGACTAATTGTTGAATTATTTAAAACAGGATAGAGAGTTGAGATCAAGGAAGGTGTGGTTGACGATTGCTTACAATACTGAATTGTGGTCTCTGTTTCATTTAAACATGCCGTTGTTCCTACACCCTGACTCAAAGAACATCCTAGACTGGGATTATTACCACATTTTGATAATGAGTTCTTGTTTTCACAGATAAATGTAGGAGTTGAACCTTCACGTCTGATTAATTTCAAGGCAGTAGTTCCTTTACATACATTAAATATTTCCTTATCGGGATAACATGTGCTGTCAACTTTTGATTGGCTGTTAGGGCATGAGTTGCCAACTGGAATTACTTCCTTGATACAAACACCATCTACAACCTTGTTACAGTCAGCGTAGACAATTTCATTATCATTCAAACAATTAAGTGTTCCAGATTTATATTCGAGAGATATAATTAGGCCAAACCCACATTTTGGCAATGAAGCTCTACTTTCACAAGTGAACACACTATATTGAAATTCAGCTTTTACATATTTCAAGGCAGTAGTTCCTGTACAAACTTTATATTTTTCCTCTTCTGAGTAACATTTGCTGTCAACTTTTGATTCACCAGGATTGCAGGTTAGTTCACTAGGTTGAACCGGGACATCTACTACTTTTTTTTGTCGGCAGACACCAACATTTACAGAATCAGGTGTATTTTCATTTTGACAACTATAACTAGGATCCTTACAAGTTACATTGTAGTATAGAGCTCCATCAGAAACCCC
>JAYTAQ010000004.1:0-2290 GCA_043737415.1 bacterium | reverse complement strand
TGAGAGTGATTTAAAGACAAACAATGCATTAATTTCTAGTATTTATGTGAATAAAAGTTTTTTTCGTGGTATGATCTTGGATGTAAAAGAATATCAACCAATTGCTGTTATATCGTTTAAGGGCGACGGACAACAAGTTTTTGACGAAATGGTCTTTTACACAGATGACAAAAAACTTATTCCGTTTTATGAAATTTCAAAGCCAATTGTGACTCTGAATTATGATAAAAAGATTGATCAGTTTGAGTCTCAGGATGGATTTATAAGAAAAAGCATAATTGCTGTAGAAAAATTGACTCGCATGGATATTGAGGGGAGTTATACTTTTGATAATTTTGGAAATTTCTCTATACTAACAACAGGCAATAAATCCATAAGAATAGATTTGAAAGAGAAATATTTTAGTCTTGACGATCAGCTAAAAGTACTTCAGAATGCTTTAGTCCAAAACGCTAACTCCAGCGAATATGATATGAGATTTAATTATTTGGTAGTAAAACAATAAAATAAATGGCAAGAAATATAATAACTGCAATTGACGCTGGGTCATCTAAAATATGTACTGTAATAGCTGCAATAAATGACGAAACACTTGAACCTAGCGTAATTGGTACGGCTGTAACACCATCGCAAGGAATAAAAAAAGGAGTGGTTGTAAATATCGGCGAAGCCGTTAATGCAATCAGCGAATCACTTTCTTACGCTGAAAAAATGGCTGGAATCGGGGTTTCCCAGGCTGTGGTTTCAATTGACGGAAAGAATATATTCTCAAATAACACTAGAGGAGTGATCGCAGTCTCAGGCGAAGAGATAGTTTTTGAAGATGTTCAGCGTGCTGTTGAGAGTGCTAAAACAGTTGCGATTCCCCAGCAAGTGCGAAAAATCGTTCATGTGCTCCCTCGAGAATACGTTGTAGACTCACAGGGCGGTATCCGAGAGCCAATAGGTATGTCAGGATCACGTCTAGAAGTTGATGCTCATATAATTTCAGCATTAACAACAACTGTACACAATATCGAGAAAGCATTTCAACAACTAGGTATTAAATCAGTGCCGGTTTTTGGTGGACTAGCTAGTTCCCACTCTGTTTTAACTAAAACTGAGAAAGAATTAGGTGTGATGGTTCTTGATATTGGATATGGAACGACTGATATCACAATTTACCAGGAAGATGCAATTGCTTATAGTGGATGCGTGATACTCGGTGGATATGCTATTACCAGTGATTTGGCAGTAGGTTTACAGATTCAAAGTGATCAAGCGGAAAAATTGAAAACCAACATGGCTAAATATGCTGAGAATGGAGCTAAACCTCAAAATCAGATACAACATAATGTTCCTTCATATCTCCGAGCTGATATGGAGAAAAATAAAGTAGTTGAAGAGGTGAGCGAGGATGACGATATGGCTGATCTTACACAACTTCAAATTCCTAATCTTCAAAAAATCTCAAAAAAAGTCTACGAGGAGATTGTAGGATGTCGATTGGATGAGATTTTTCAAATGGTTTCAGATCAAGTTTCACTAGCTGGTTTCTCCGTAAAACAACCGGCAGGTATCGTACTTACAGGAGGAACCGCAAACTTGTATAATATTGCTAAGTACTGTTCAAGCTTTTTTGGAGTACCTTGTAGAGTAGGTTTTCCTCAAGGACTGGGTGGTCCACTAATTGACGAAATTACCGGGCCAGAATTTGCCTGTGTACAGGGGTTAATTCTCAAAGGGATAGAATTTTATTCTACTTTTGGAGGGTATGAAGATCCAGCCGCAAATGGAAATTCAGGAGGAGTGGTATCGAAGATTAAAGGTATGTTCAAGAATTTCATGCCATAAGCTAAAAAATAATGTTAATTAAATCAAACAACAACCAAACCTTAGGTGCTAAGATTATAATTTGTGGAGTCGGTGGCGCTGGAAACAATGCCATTAATTCTATGATTGAGTCTGGTGAAATTACCGGAGTTCAGTTTATTGCAATCAATACTGATGCTCAGGTTTTAGAAAAGTCACTTGCTGAAGCTACTATTCCTATTGGGAAAGATTTGACAAAGGGTCTCGGAGCTGGGGGAAATCCTACAGTTGGAAAACAAGCCGCTGAAGACAGCGTTGACGTATTGAGTGAATCATTAGCAGGTGCAGATATGGTGTTTGTGACAGCCGGTATGGGGGGAGGAACTGGAACTGGAGCCTCTCCGGTAATTGCTGGAATTGCCAAACAACTTGGAGCATTAACTGTTGGTGTTGTAACAAAGCCCTTCCTTTTTGAAGCTACTCCAAAAATGAGAATTGC
>JAYTAQ010000003.1:0-2313 GCA_043737415.1 bacterium | reverse complement strand
ATCAGCTTCTCTAACCTGCAGTTTTACACCATCAAAAATTAAACCTGATACTGTATTTTTAGCTAAGATTCGAAATCCAGACTTACAGTCTTGGTTGGTTGTAGTTGTAGTACTGGTAATTATTTTAGATGTTCCAAAGAATAGTGGAATTCTGTCGTCAAACCATCCAGCGTGTGTTTCAGATACAGTAGTGGAGTTAGGGTTTTGTAGAGTAGTAATTCGATTAAAAGCTAAATGCCATTGAAATTCAGCAGTAGCATATAAAATTAGTGCAGATGCTACCATTGATCCAGCTAAAATTTTAACGTGTTTAGCTGGCACAGGTAATCTATTAATATTGTTCATAACGTATTAATCCTATAATATAATAGATTAAATCGATAGTCAATACTATTTCTGTCTCTTTTTGCCAAATATAAAAACCCCTCTACATTTCTGCAGAGGGGTTTTTAATTAAACTTTAAAATCTTAATAAGTCTTCTTTTCAAAGAAAGTTAAAGCTATACCTTTTTTGCCACCTCGGCCGGTACGACCAATTCGGTGGATATAATCCTCATAAGTCTGAGGTAAATCATAATTGATTACGTGTGAAACGTCTGAGATATCAAGTCCTCGAGCGGCAACATCAGTTGCAACCAAAATATTAATATTGTCAGTTTTAAACTGAGTCAAAGCTCGCTGTCTTTGTGACTGAGTTTTGTTTCCATGGATTGATGATGATTTAAATCCGCCCTGATTTAGTGAGTCAGAAAGTTTTTCAACACCATGTTTTGTAGCTCCGAAGATTAATACTTTTTTTGAAGCATCTTCAGATAGCAATTCATGAAGTCTAGTATATTTATCATCTCTATGTTGAACAAAAATCACGTCCTGATCAATATTCTTTGCAGTAACACCAGTTCTTACAGATACTGTAAGTGGGTTTTGTAACAATTCTGCAGCAATGTTGTCGATTTCTCTAGGCATAGTAGCTGAGAAGAATAATGATTGTCTAACTTTTGGAAGATGACTAATAAGGAATTTAATATCATTAATGAATCCCATATCAAGCATTCGGTCAACCTCGTCAAGAACGATATTGTTGAATGAAGCAATATTTAGAACACCTCGCATTTTTAGATCTTTAAGTCTACCGGGTGTACCGATAATAAAATGATTAACTCTCTTAAGATCAAATATTTGCTTACGAATATTTGCTCCTCCAATAACTTGTACAGAGAAAAGGCCTAATCCAGCGGCAAAAGCTCTGAATTCGTCATTAATCTGAACAGCAAGTTCTCTTGTAGGTACTACGATAAGAACTTTCTGGTTTTTATCAAGTAATACTTTATTAATAAGTGGGATAAGAAAGGCAGCTGTTTTACCAGTGCCAGTATTTGCTAAACCGATAACGTCTCGTCCGTCGATAATAGCCTGAATTGATTGGTCTTGAATTGGTGTTGGGTTAACATAACCTTTTCTATCAATATTAGCCTGTAATTTAGGTTCAACCTTAAAATCACTGAAAGTATGCTGTGGAATATAAGCTACCTCAGCTACACCTTCGACTGCTTTATTGATAAATTTATTTGGGTCATAAGTAGGTATCTTTCGACCACCACGGCTACCGCCACTACCGAAGCCTCTTCCGCCTCCTCCATTACCACCACGGTATCCACCGCCGCTGCCACCATTGCCTCCACGATATCCTCCACCATTTCCACCTCGGTTGCTATACCCACCGCCAGCGCTATAAGATCCGCCTCCGCTGCTGCTAGATCCACCACTATTATTACCGCCACCAAAGCTTCTTCCGCCTTCTGGTCGTTGTGCTGATGAGCCAGCACTAAAACTACTTCTGTTGTTATACATTCTATTTTTTTATATTTAGTCTCAAAAGAACTTGTAGAAATTCGAGAAAAACATAAAAAAGATAAAACTTTAACACATTTCTTGACTCGCTTATCCTGCACTCTGTGCAAAGATTCCCTATAACATATAAGGTAAGTCGCTCGTCGATCTACTAAAAATTATTTTGAATCCTATTATTGTACCACAATTTTCTACATTCTGCATCCTATATAACTATCCGTATCCTTATTCCAGATACTATTACTTTTCTAAAAACTCCTTCATAGGATTCCAGTAGTAATCATACCAGCCCTGGGAAATACTGTCATAATATTCTTCAGGGATATTCGTCTGAGTAAATTTGATCTTTGTCTTTCCATCTTGTTCAATTAATTCAAAAACAACAGTAGAAAAATAATCCAATGGCCATGAATCCTCTTCCGCACGCCAAGCCTGAACTATTCTACGATCCTGAATTAAATC
>JAYTAQ010000002.1:0-5874 GCA_043737415.1 bacterium | reverse complement strand
TGGGATCTAAACCCTCTTCAGCTACATTGGATAAAATATCTGAAAAACAATCAGAACCAACACCAATTCCAACTCCAACTCTTCCTCCTTTGAGAAATCCATTTAACGGAAAAATAACAGATAAAACAACTCTTGATGCACTTCCAAACAGGCCACTAGCGATAATGATAGATAATAGTCCTCAAGCAAGATTTGTACAACAAAACATTAATAAATCAGATATGGTTTATGAAGCTCTTGCTGAAGGTGGATGGACGAGATTTATGGCGATATACTACTCTGACCAGTCAGACATCAAGGTAATGCCAATTAGAAGTGTCAGGATGGTTTTCTTAGATAACCTGACAGAGTATAATGACATTCTTTTATATCATGTAGGAGGTGCCTTGACTCCAGAAAAAAAAGAGACAAATGCATTACAAAGGTTGGTTGATGATAAAATTAAAAGTGTCTTTTATTTTGAAGGAAATTTATGGAAATCATTCAACGAACTTTACGACCAAGCATGTTTTGACCGTGGAGGCATTCCAGGCTATAGCTGCAAATATAGAATGACAAGCCAAATCTACAATAAAGCTAAAGATGCTGGAATGCAAAAAGAAAGATGGGAAGCTGACAATATATTTGATTGGGCATGGAAATTTGACGAGAAAAACATCAAACAATCTATAAAACCAGCAACAAAGATAGACTACAGTTTTGCTAGCGGAAAAGGCTTTGACGGAGATTGGACTTATGACGTAGTTACTAACAAATATTTGAGGAAAATAGATAAAAAACCTTTATTAGATAACTCAAATAAAGAGCAGGTGTGGACGAATACTATAGTAGTGCAAAAGATAAAATACTTACTTAATGTTGATGATAAATTTAGATCGATTGCCTATACTAATGGAACTGGTGAGGGTAATATTTTTATGAACGGCAAGGAATATGATGTGACTTGGAAAAAAGAATGTTCGGCCCCAAAGGCATGTAGAACTAGGTACTACAATGTTGATGATGCTACTGAGTTTGTATTCAGCCCAGGTAAGATTTGGGTAAGCGTTATCGGTATGCAGGATAAAGTGATCTTTAATTAAATCATTCTAACTAGTCCATATTTTAACTTCCTAAATTTAGATTAATAAAAGTCCTTTGCCACCATCATTTTTTTTCTTCTGCTAGTAGCCATGCAAGGGCTAAATTGTTTAGGTAACTTAGCACAAACCGGATGTAAACCACATCACGCACAAGAAAAAAAATTAATGGCTTAAAGCCTAAAAAAAAATAATTAGCTAAATTACCCTCAACAAACCCTATCCATGGTATAATTACTATATGCGATTTTTCTATGCGCTAATCATTTTTTTTATTTCGACATATATTTCTTTCTGGGCAATGATCTTGACAGTTCCCACTCCGCGGCTTTACATAACTGACGACATCAAAACAATTGCTCAAACTGACGAATCAGATCAGAGTTTTATGAATGCTTTAAATACAATTAAAGGACAAGACAAAAAGTCGATTTACTATTTTGATGATAAGCTGAACGAAAAAAGATTTGGTGCTATTCTTATTTATACATTCTTCGCATTTGGAGCAATATTACTGGCAGTAATTTTATTCCATAATAAAAGCTACATTGTATTACCGATGATTACATCAATAGTTTTAACTTTAATTATATGCTCATCAATCTGGTTATTTACAAACACACTAAACCCAAGCATATATTTTGATCTTTTAAATATGAGACAGACTTTTGGGGGTATGAAAGCCTTCCAATTCTTGAGTGTTTACATTTTTATTGAGGCATTTGTTCTAGCATTCGGAATTTGGTACAAAATACCCTGATATTTAGACAATAAATCAGTAAATGGCTCAGTTATCATTTATGTAAAACTACCCTCTAAATTTAACTATTTAGAGGGTAGTTTATTTGGATAAATTTTATTACCGATTACCGCTATCGGTAGTCACAGGTTTTAATTTTCCAAAGAATAGTTGTGATGTGATAGTTTTTTCAGAATCAACCGACACAGCTATAATCATATCAATTCCAGAACCCTCAGGGTAGGGATTTCTGATTACTAAATCACCATCGCTATCAGTGCTGCCTCCGCCCAATGACCAGATTGAAACATAAGAGTATTGGTCAGCAGCAGTGAGTGGATCGCTTGGAAGAGCCAGTAAATTATTAAACCAACTTAGTGGCGCTCCACCTGAGCTACCTTTTATTCCATCACTATGCTGGCAGCTGGCAACATCACCTGTATAACCTTGACCAGTACCATAATTACAACCTGATCTAGTGGTGCTAAGTGAGGTTGGAGGTTGTTTGGCTTTTACCCTAGTTGCAGCCATACGTAGTGTTGTCGCCAGTTCGCACCATCCACCCCCAACGACTCTAGTTCCGTCAAAAGTGTATCCTTTTTTTATGTATTCTGGGTACTTTGCCTCAACTTCACTACCTGAAGGATTTCCAATTGCGTCGTTGAAACTAAATGATTTGCCTGGTGCAACGATATGGGCTCCTTTGATCCCATACTTAGTAACACCATCTACTGTTCTTCCACTTACACTACCGTCTAGAGCCATCGCTACATTTCCAGCAGCCCAACCTGTTGTCCATTGTCCCCATCTCATTGAAAATTTTCCATTATTTACTGCATTAGCTGTATCAGTATAAGTATCTGTATCGTATTTACTCAATACTGCCTGAACATCAGCATCTCCCGTCGTGACAGAATCTCCTCCTGATGATGTAGATCCTGCTGGAAAACAGAAATCATTATCTGCCTTTAATCGCGGATCAATGGCCTGTAGTGCTTTTTGGAGCCTAATTCTAGATTTACTCATTTTTTCACTTGGCCATTTGCCTGAAGTAGTGCTAGCGTCATACTTTGTATTTCCTGATTCAGCTCCGGCAACTAATCCATAGCTTATACACTGCTCCTGATCATCTCGGATTAGCAATCCTTTATTACATTGGTTATTAAAGTTTATTCGACTGTCGATAGGAGTGTATCGCTGCATGGCCATGGAAAATAAAGTTGCAGGCTTACAAGTACCGGTAGGGACTGGCGTTACACCAACATTGGGGGTGAATTTAGAACCTGGACCTATCAGAGTTTCTCCAGCTGCATATTTTTCACTACTACTTTTTAGCGATCCAATAGCACAATCTACCTGAGTATTAAATGTTGCCCAGCTAGCCCCAAAAATACTCTCTCCAAAGCACCCAAAAGGAGGAGATTTTGGTCCTTCATCTAATGACCCACTAGATTCTTGCTGCCAAATGCCTGCTAAGAATGCACAGGAAATGCTAGCAGCCGCGGCTTTACTGCACATAATATCAACTTTTTGATAGTATAATGCCTCAAGATTATCATTTATAGCACCACCGTATCTAGTCTTATTTTTAACAAAGAAATCAACAATTTTATTTTTAAGTGTAACATTATTATCACCCTTAAACTCGGCTCCACCAATGAAATCAACATTATCCGGCACACACCAGGATTCCTCACAGTAGTCACCCGAATTTTGAGTACTACCGCCTGTAGACGGTGATGGTTTTGCATTTATAATTGATGAATTATTTACATTAGTTGCCTGTAAACCTGTCTGTGATGCGTAAAGGTCAATTCCAGTGATTTTTGCCATGTTTTGGAAGCATTTATATTTATCTGGCTTCATCACCTGAATATTTTCTGTTACATAGCTACCATTTTTTTCAAGCTGCTTACCTAGTACCCAACCTCCTGAACCGTAGTTAAAATATCTCATTGGTGAGGCAGTAAATTGCTTTACAGGATTGGGAACATAAGCATTAGAATACTCATCACCAGAAACCTGGCTGTATACACCACTATAAGAGTAAAGTAGGTCAATTGATTCTAATAAAGTATTGGAAAGTTTTGAATACTTATACCAGGCATGAATAGCACCAGTTGGTGAAACCTTAAACTCCATTACAATCGGATGACCAAGCTCAGTGAGCACAGGGTATCCACATGCACCAACGCCATCGTAATCGCTGCAGTCTGAGGTAAATATATCTGGATTAAATTCATATTGAATTGCAATCAAGCAGTTAGTTGCTCGTGTATTATCAGCTAACTTACATTTTTCCCTGACGGCTCCTTCAATTTGACCTTGTTTCTGTATACCAAAATTAGTCCATGGGAATAAGATTCTCAAATAATAGCCTGAATTCTGCATAAAAAGATGAAGATCTCCATCAACGAACTGTGCTGTAGAGATAAAATCAAGCTTATCCTTATATGATGTCGAATTCTTTTTGAATGAGAACAGGTAATGATCAACTTGCTGATTAGCTTGTTTCAAATTTATTGGATAAACAACTCCTAAACCGCCTCCAACGATCACAATATATAAATTATGTGTATTATGATCCTCTACGATCTTACCATTGGCCCATTCCTGATGATCCTTATCTGTAAGAATTTTGCAATCTGTAAACTGAGTACAGATATCGCCAGTAAGATTTGTAACAGTCTTTGTGATTGGGTTAATATCAAGAGCGTACATCTTTTTTAAGATCCCCTTTTCAAACTGGCTTATTAAAACAGCCGTAGTGCCTCTATCAAGCTGCAAAGTATCAAATCTTGAATAAATACCTTCCGCTAGGTTTTGTGCTCCAGCAGTCATGGTAGTCTTAGTCATATCAGTTGGATCAACTTCAACTACTGAATACCGTACTGGTCTGGGTCCTGAGGCATCAGTAGAGTTTCCGGAGTTTTTACGAACCTGAGCTGGATCCACAGTACCTCCATCGTCATTCTCTCCTTCATAGTCAACAATAGTTATGAGATCGGTCTTTCCGTTTGCAACCATAGTCACATCGCCTGACAAAATCCAATCAGCACTTCGAAGAACCTTGCACATCTTGTCCTTTACACCATTTACAGTTGTAACATCAAGTTTGCAAACGGCAAGTTGCATATTTTTTTCAGCCTTTTTCATCGAGAAAAGTACATATTTAGGTTTCTGAGTTGATGAATCAACCAATACTTTCATATCATTGTCTCGATATTTGAAAATAGAGTCTTGAACATCAGCATCAGATATAACTTCCCGCAGCGAGATAGGGTTTGGGCCATGATTTAGCAGAACATCCTCATTGCTATTTTTTATTGAGTCATTGACTGCACCTCTAATATTATCCTCATTAATATAGACTAATTGATCTTTTGGTGACTGAATATTAGCCTTAACAAAAGTTCCTCCAATAATAGCAATTTCTTTCTTGTCACAAGTCAAAGCCTCTTTTGGCAAATTTATCGTTCCAAAGTTGTTGGTGCCAAAATACCTTTCCTGCTGAAATAATGTCCATGAAAAGTTACTAAGCAAGCTGGATAAAACACAATATTGGTTATTAACTTCCTTGGATGCTAACTGCTTATCGTCCTTGCTTTGATTTTTACCACCGAAAGAATATATGTACTTAGCTTTAGTTGTGATGTTGTATACAATATTTAATTTAGCGCAGAAGTAGGGAGATAGATAATTGTAGTATGGTCCTTCGATATCAGGATTTAAATCATTTAATGTACCGTTTTGAAAGGTCGCACCAAACCCGATCGGCAGGGATTTTTGAATCATACTGAAGCTCAAATCTGTATCTTCAACAGAGAACTCATCACAGCCGACATCTGGCGACTTTGCACTATCCTGAGCGCAACTAAATGCCTTAGTATCTTCACCTACTTTACCTTCATCCGTATAAGCAGTGATAGCAGATATACATTTTTTAATTTTAGAATTTAGCTTTTCATAATTTAAATACCAGTTATGCTCAGGTTGTGCATATTCAGTCACTTCCGGTACTACGATAACATCACCAAGCTTAACGGCCTCTTTAGT
>JAYTAQ010000001.1:0-2327 GCA_043737415.1 bacterium | reverse complement strand
AACTTTATATAACCGAAAACTATACAAATAACCAATTGTCTCAAACAATTAAAACAATCAGCTCTCAGGAATTGAAAAATGATTCTTCTTTAGAAGCTGATAAGTTTAAGGAGTTGGCAAATATCGAGAAAAAGAATGTTACCCATAATGCCGGCTACAATAATGGTCCTCAGTATTTTAAAATAGCCGATTTCGCTAAGTTTTACAGTGTTTATTATTATGAGAATCTGAGTAACCTCCTTGATTCCGCTCTAGATAGCAATCCTGAGCATTTAAAAGAGGTTGATGATACATTTAGACTCACCAATACTAAGGATTTTAATCCTCTTTACTCTGTTGACGTTAATATTAATTCATCAGATCAATCATTTAGTTCTGCCTCGTACGCCCAATCTAAACTAAGGTTTGAGATATACGACTTAGAACCCAAAGTTGACTTAAAAGATTCAGATTTAACTGTCACGACTTCTGATATCTCAATCAATATTGATGGAAAAGATGTAAAAGCCAAATTTTATGAAAAGAAATCATCCTCAAAAATAATCCCACCTAGTGACGGAGCTGCGCCTAATTCTCCTGAATCCAAAGATCCAGTAGGGACTCCTGCATCTATGGGCTTCTTAACTAGATCAATTGTTTTTAAATCAGATGATGAAAAATGGTACGAGATATCAGAATTTCAGGATATAGAAACCAAAAACCATTTATCAAAAAATGGTTTCAAGCTAAAAAAGTTATCAAGTACTGAGGCTGAGAAGATAGACAAGGACATCATTGAGAAGTCACTATCATACCCATCACTTGATTCAATATCACTTTCATCGGTCTCAAAGGACATCAGAATTCTTCCTGGAGACCTCAAAAAAAATAGTTTAAGTGCAACAAGCCTTTTCAAATCAAGCAAAAAAGGATCTGATTCTAAATGTGATAATTACTATTTGGAATCAGCATTGATTGACTGTCTCGTTGAAAGATATGATGGATTTAAAATCAGTTTTAGCCAAGTTGGAGATATTAAACCTATGCAATCAACCACTCCTCCTTCTGGGTATTTATACAAGAATGCACAATACCTAGTACTTGATGTAAAACTGAGCGTTATTAGACCTATACTTACTAAATACGGTACTGACAATATTGTTTCTAATCAAACATATTCAGCAAAAGAAATTAAAGGTAAGACTATTATTTTGTGGGGAAATCTTGAGTCAAAAGATATGGATCAACTAGTTTCAAAATCAGATATAGATCTCGGTTATATAGAAATAGAAAAACAACTCTCTGATTCGGCACTAAAGCCGGATCAAAATGGTGGGCAAACTAGTCCTGGATCTTCTGGAAGCTTGCCAAGTAGCCCGGTAGAGTCAACCCCAAGCATTTCTCCTACTAAAAAAAAGTGATAGGTCCTGTTCATAAGTTCACTTCTTTTATAAACCGATTTTATACAGTATTATCTAGGCAATAATGGCATCTTCAAAGAAAAGAATCACAATCATTGGCAGCGGTCATTCAGGAAGACAAGCGTACAAGCATCTGTCAGGATTCGACAACTTGTTTGAAGTTACCATCCTGACAAAATCATCGTATCCAGAAAGTGAACAAGAAGCAACGGAGATCAATTCCCGTATACAATATGGTGCCCATGTTTTGAAAATCATAACTGACATTAATAGTGTTCGAGGTGTTTTGCTTGTTGATAGGTATACAGGAGAAATATCTACTCTTGAGACGGATGTTATAATTCTGGCTACAGGAGGATATGAAGATATTTTCAAATCAACTGACCACAAAAAACTTAGGAGATATGGAGATGGAATTATTGTCGCTATCGATGCTGGAGTTGATACAAATGAGTTTGAAATGGTAACTATTCAAGAAAAAAAAATAATGACTGGAGGAGGAGTAAGTTTTATACCTGACAAAGTCCTCACGAATACAAACGGTTTATTTGCCATAGGGCAGTCAGTGGCATTAAGTTCTAGAAAAGACTTCGATTTAATGAAAGAAGCTATTGTAGATAATATTCGTGATAGTATCTACGACAAAAGAGAAAATGCTGACATTAATATTAAGTCTTTGTCAGATTCGTTTCTGTCAGGTATTCGTGTTGTTCCTGACACTAACACGATTCGAACTGTCCAAGAACAGCTTGGTGAAGTGATGTGGAAAACCGTTGGCGTTGTACGGACACCAGACAGTATCAAAGCATCAAAATATCTAATCGATATTATTCGAGATGGGGTAGAGAGGCATGCAATTGAAGAATACTCGCTCTTAATTCGAACATTTCTATTAATTGGTAAATGTTAATTTTATCAGAGTATTCT